>CAMPHP010000130.1 GCA_946885925.1 uncultured Litorilinea sp. | reverse complement strand
GACCATTTCTTGCGTTCTGCTGTCAAATTTATCGCGGTCATTCCCTTCTAACTGGCACAGCAGCCGGTTTGAAGAGAGACTTTGGTTTTCGTGTGACATCTGGCACAGAGCAGTTACAACATTTGTCTGAGGCGTTTAGATATGAACACGTTAGACTCTCTAGTCTAGATGTGCCATCTATGCCAAGCAAGTACCCCGTTTGGAGCAGCGCAACAGACTTATGGATACCATCAACCCACTTCTCTTCATCGCTGCATTGCTCGGTGTCACGTTATGGCATGAACTCGGCCATTGGGCAGTAGCGCGCTGGCTCCGCGTGCCGGTTGTGCGTGTCAATGTCGGGATGGGGCCTGTCTTGTGGCGACATACCTGGTGGAGAAATAGTGAGTGTCAAGCCCCCGACCTCGTCTTTCGGGCATTGCCCTTAGGCATGTCGGTGGTAGTCCCGGTCGCGATTTCCAATGGCGATACGCGTGATGGCAAGCTTCGCCATTCCCGTGCCCGCGATTTCTGGATCGCCGCTGGTGGTCCTTGCGCCAGTTTTCTGTTGACGGTGCTGTTCTTTGCGGCTGCACGCTGGCTGCCCATTCCCTATAGCTGGGCCTATGCGCTTGTGGGCGTTGGCATTCTCTCCGCTGCAATTGCGCTGCTCAACTTGCTACCCATCCCAGGGCTAGATGGCGGTCATCTTCTGCTGGCAGGAGCTGCACGCATGGGTTGGCAACTGAAACGGAGCCAGGAAGGCAATCTTCAGCGAATAGGATTGCGATTGGTACTATTCGCCTCTCTTTTGTCTATTCTTTATCGCTTCTGGGTAGCCTAGCGGGAGGTCCGTGAGCGCGGCATGACAGACGCATGCTACTCTGTCACTCTATAGAAGTCTCTCTGGAGTCGTGGCGAGCAGAGAGACTCCTACGGAGTGACAGAGGGCGCGGAGTGACAAGGCAGGCAGCATAACCGAGGTAGCAACTTGGGTTAATCCAACCTGTGGCTTGGAGCTTATTCGAGTAGGATCTCTAGGTTGGGGAGTTGGTCAAGCTCTGGTGGTAGCTTGATGGGTGGGTTTCCCCTCAAGTCTAGGCGCTTTAATTTTGTGAGTTGGCCGAACTCGGATGGAATCTCTGTTAGCTCATTATGGTCGAGATCAATGTCAATGAGGTTTGAGAGCTGGCCCATCTCCGGTGGCAATCGTGTTAACTTGTTGTTGTCAACTTCTAGCGTCTCCAGCATGGCGAGTTGGCCGATCTCGGCGGGCAGCCCAGTTAACTCGTTGCTGCCTAGGTCTAGGCGTGTTAGGTGCGTGAACAGGCCGATTTCGGGTGGCAGTTGACCTTGGAGGTGGGCGTGTGGTAATTCGAGTTGTGTTACATGCTCAGAACGGATAAAGAACACACGCAGAAACCGTTTGCCACAAGAGACTCCTTGCCACGTACAAGGCCGGTCAGCACGCAACCACGCATATTCGGGAGCCCAATGTGGCCCGTTGGTAGCTGTGTAGAGGGCTATGAGCGCTTGGCATTCCGCTAGTGGGATCTCTTTTACCACTGTACAGTCAAAGGTTGATCGATCCACCTGAGCCTGCGCCTCTGGAACAACGTTCTGTTGTCCGCTCGCACAACCAACCAGCACAAAGCTGATACCCGCGAACAGGCAGCAACGAATGATGCGCCAGAGATGCCCATCTATGATCGAGCTAAGCGCATTCTGTGCCATCAATCAACCCTCCTCGGGTTACGCTTTCAAAACGCTACTTTACCATGGTATTCGAACAGTAGGATGCGCAAGGAGGCGTGGCTTATGCCACCTGCTGTCCGGCTAATTCCTCGATCAGCGTGACTAGTGCCGAGTGATCCAAATCGGCATCGCCGCGCGCCATCATGGCTCCGTAGAGTTGGTGCACA
The DNA here is from genome assembly GCA_946885925.1 of uncultured Litorilinea sp. The sequence continues at coordinate 5,518 of CAMPHP010000130.1, read as the reverse complement.
AGAGCCGCGGCGGGCATGGGCGCACTGTACGCTCGGCCCGCGTCGACTGCGATATTGAGGTCTTTGTATTGCAGCCGTGTGCGGAAGCCAGGGGTGAAGTTGCGCTCCAAGAAACGCTCACCATGCCCTTCGAGGACGCGACTATAGGCATAACCTCCCAAGAGTGCAGCCCGTACTTTTGCCGGGTCCACACCTGCTTTCGCAGCCAAAACCATTGCCTCGGCTACCGCTTCGATGGTCACGGCAATAACCAATTGATTGCATGCCTTTGCTACTTGGCCTGCACCAGAGTCACCGAGATGCAAAATGGTCTTGCCCATTGCTTCTAATATAGGGCGCACTTGTTCCAACGCTTCGGCATCGCCGCCGACCATGATCGAGAGCGTGCCATTTGCTGCCCCCACTTGCCCACCAGAAACCGGCGCATCGAGCAGGGTAGCACCTTTTACCGCGGCTTTCTCGGCCATTGCACGCGCGGTGACTGGCGAGATTGTGCTCATATCAACCAGGATCTGGCCTTGGCGAGTACTCGCCAAGAGACCTTGTGGACCAGCCATAGCCGCTTCGACATCGGGAGAGTCAGGTAGACAGAGCAGCACGACATCGGCGGAAGCGGCTACCTCTGCGGGAGAATTGGCCGCGGTGGCTCCTGCACTTACTAACTCGTTGACTGGCTCTGACATTAAGTCATAGACAACCAGCGGGAAACCTGCGGCTAGGACATTGCGCGCCATTGGGCGGCCCATAATACCCAGACCAATAAAACCAACCACTGGTTTTTGGCTTGTTGTTTGCTCTGGCATGGCGGCTCTCCTAGTTGAGCGGGGTCAAGGTGTCAAAGTCGGTAATATCCATCTCTTCGACTTCGGCAATGGGCACCACATTGAAGGTCAAAACCTTGCAACCTTCCTCAAGATGCCCGCCGAAAGCAATTTTGTCATCGGAAAAGATGATATGACAGTGGACACGACCATTAAAGATAAAGCCCGTCATGGTGGCGATGTCATACGCCCCTTCGCCTTTGGGGAACAATTCAGCGGGCGGCAGGTCGGGGCTGGCGACTACATGAAAGTGATAGCTGGTGACTGAGCCAATGGCTCCCAGGATAACCCCATGTTTGATGTTGAGTTGTTGCACCGCCGCGCGCAGCGACAGCAAAATGTCGTCACCGGGGTTGAGATGAATCACATGCAGCCGTTTAATGGTGCCGGATTCGATTCGCATGGCAAACTCCTCTAGTGGATTCGCAAGATGAGACAGGATAAGAATTGATGGATTACGTGAACGGGTCGAGCACTAACGTCTATTGGTTTGATGGTTCAGGTTGGTTGTACCGGACATGATACCAGCCATTGGGGATCCGTGCCGAATAGAAGAGTTCGCACCGCGCACGAGTGGGACTTGGCATCGTCGTAGGGCATGACAGGGCAGCTCCGTCACGCTTTTTGTAAGGGGAATTCGCTGAAAAGCGGGTGAAACGGGTCAAGAACCATGCTATACTCCTCGCCTGCTTAGGAATGACAGTATGTACTACACATGTTTATGTGCTTTATGTACCAAAAAAATTGGTTAGCAAACCATACAAGGAGAAGACGCTGATGAAGGTTTTGCGGTGGATTGGCTATATTTTGGGGGGATTGATTGTTGTCTTAGCCTTTGCTGTGGCGGTAGTCTATTTTGTGAGCGCTCAAAAGCTAGGCAATGGATATGAGGTCACACCCGACGCCATCGCTATCCCCACAGATGAAGCCAGTATTGCACGCGGTCGCCATATTGCCGAGGCCATGTCGGACTGCGTTGGCTGCCATGCAGAGAACTTGGGTGGCCAGATGTTTCTTGATGATCCCAATTTTGCTCGGCTGGCGGCTCCCAACCTGACTTCCGGACAAGGCGGAATTGGGGCGAACTATAGTGATGAAGATTGGGTGCGTGCGATCCGGCATGGTGTTGCTGCCGATGGACGTGCGTTGATCATAATGCCTTCACACTGGTTTCATTACTTGCATGATGAAGACTTGGGCGCGTTGATCGCATATCTCAAGACGGTGCCACCTGTGGACAACCAATTGCCATCCCGTTCAGTGGCCTTCGTGCCTACCCGTATTCTGCTTGCGCTGGGACTTTTGCCAACATCTGTGGAGTTGATCGCCAAGAATGGCGCGCGGCCTACGCCGGAAGCAGAGATCAGCGTTGAATATGGCGGGTATATCTCGCTAATTGCTGCGTGTCGTGAATGCCATGGCATTGACTTGGCGGGCGGCACGAGTGAAGGCGCGCCCAAGGGGCCGAACCTGACACCAGGGGGCGCATTTGCGGCTTATCGGGAGGAAGATTTCCTGAAATTGATGCACACTGGCGTGACACCGGGCGGGCGCACGGTGTCTCAAGAAATGCCCTGGATGAATTATGGCAAAATGACCGACGAGGAGTTGAAGGCGCTCTTTGCCTATCTACAGTCAATCGAACCATTGCCCAACGCTGGCAGCTAAATCAACCCTAGCCTATCTCTACGCCCACACGCTTATCTGCAAAGATACAAACGTGTGGGTGTTTTTATTTTGTGCGTTATTCCTGGTCAGATGCGAGAGCGCATTTCAGGTTGGGAGCATAGGCCGGAACGCCCGCATTCCTCACCAGGAGTCTGGCAATAGCCTCTTGTGTTATCATAGGAGACTGAAAAAAGGCCAAGGAGAAGATTGTGCTCTTACTTTATCGTTCACTCACTGCCGACGAACTAGGCGTGCGCCTAGAGATTCTTAGCGATTGCCAATGTAGGGTCCAAGTGTAGGGCCTAAGTGTAGAGTCTAAACGTCTAAATTTTCCTATCTAAATTCTGAATAAGGATGATTCCATGCAACTTCAACAGCAGCCCTATGGAGCAGCCCATAGCGGTGCCTATGCCGACCTCTATACGCTGACGAATGATCAGGGTGTCATCGTCACACTGACTAATTATGGTGGGATTATCACCACGCTCCAGACACCAGACCGCGCGGGGCAGCCAGGGGATATTGTGTTGGGCTATGACAAGCTGGAAGAGTATGTGGCACGCAACCCATTCTTTGGCTGCTTGGTAGGACGCTATGCCAACCGTATCGCCAACGCCACTTTTACGCTCAAGGGGCGGCGCTATACACTAGCCCAAAACAACGGACAAAACCATTTGCATGGGGGGACGGTGGGCTTTGACAAAGTGTTGTGGGCCGCGGAACCCTTCACCACACCCACTACGACAGGCGTCAAACTTAGCTATACCAGCTCAGATGGTGAAGAAGGCTATCCCGGTAATCTGGTAGTGACCGTCGTCTATACCCTCACCAACGACAACGAGTTCCAAATTGATTACAGCGCCACGACTGACCAGACCACCATCATCAATTTGACCAACCATACCTATTTCAATCTGGCGGGCCAAGGCAGCATCCTTGAACATATGATGCAGATTCACGCCGACAGCTTTACCCCTGTGGGCAGTACATTGATCCCGACGGGTGAAGTGCAATCAGTGGCGGGAACACCTTTAGACTTTCGAACCCCTACACCCATCGGCACACGCATCGATCAAGAGGATGAGCAGCTTGGCTATGGGGGCGGCTATGACCATAACTGGGTGATCGCGGGTACGCCAGGTGAATTGCGCCCAGCTGCTTTCGTGAGCGAACCCACTAGCGGGCGCACACTGGAAGTCCTCACCACGCAACCTGGCATGCAATTTTATAGCGGCAATGTTCTGCCTACACTCACGGGCAAAGGAGGAAAGAGCTACACGCGTCGCTCAGGCCTCTGTCTAGAGACGCAGCATTTCCCGGACACGCCCAACCAGCCTAACTTCCCCAGCGTGCAGTTGGAACCAGGCGAACGCTATGAGGAGACGACTGTATGGAGGTTTGGCGTAGCGTAATGCAGGAGTGCTCGGCTATGGCTTTTTGCTCACTACTTCGGGACTGGTGAGAACTTCGCCATAGCTGGGCTTGCTCACCTTGGACTTGAGTTCCCAAGTCTCCTCAGGATTGCTCGACAACAAAGGCCATCCCCGGCTTAGCACAAATCTCAACCACACGCCAGCCGCTTGCGACGTGAGCACGGCTGCCAACACTAAGGTCGTGTAGAACGCGGCGTTAATAATCCCGGCATCATAGGCCACGCTCGCCAGCACAATGCCTGGACCGCCACGGGCATTCGTCGTAATGGCGATATTGACGATGTCTAAGCCGCGAAATCCAGCCAGTTTTGCGGCCAACCCCACCGAAAGCAAGGCGAGCAGTGATGAACCAACCAGAAAGATTAACAGCATGCTCAAGGAAAATTCAGTTCCAAAAACAAGCCTGTATCCAACCAACGTGAAGTAAATGGGAATAAAGGTTGAGGTTGCGAATTGTTCAATCGATTCAAACACCTTCGAAAAGCGTTCCCGCTCCGTACCGCCCATGCCCCCCACAATACCAAAGCCAGCTAAGAAGGCAGCAAAGACTAAATTCACCTCCAAGAGAGCAGCAACGACAGTGTAGAGGAACAAGACAAGGATAACGTAGCCCAAAGGAGATGATTTGCGGAAGACATTCCATCGAGAAGCGTTTACCTTCTTGAGAAGAGGGGGCGTCACGAACAGCGCAAGAATAATGTAGGCAATCGTGGCTCCGATATGTGAAGAAATCTCGCTGACAACGTGCTGTTGTGCAAGTGTTGCAGTACTCGCAATGGCTGTCGCAATCGCCAATACACCCCAAAGAATAATATCCTCCAGCACTGCTGCACTCAAGATTAAACTAGCAAAGCGGGTGTGTAATATCTTCAAATCGTAAAAGATACGCGAAATAACGGGGATGGAGGTAACGGCAACTGCGATGGAGAGGATCAGGAGAGCAGAGATTTCTTGTCCTGCCGATCCGGTTAAAGACTCAAGGGGTAAGAATGAGAACAACCCCAATCCTAATACGAGAAAAAATGGCAAAGGCGTGCCAATCCCCAAAATCCAGGCGGTTTCTCGTCGATTTTCTTGGGCGAAGACCCGGCGCACCTGACTGCCAGAGATGAACATCAAGAGAATCAACCCAAACCAATAGATAAATCCTAAGACAACGCTGATTTTGTTACCTTCTTCAGAAGCCCCAAAGATCTCGGTGGAAATGGAGGGTGCTAAGCGCCCTAGGATAAAAGGACCTAACAAAATTCCCGCCAAGATTTCCCCTACTAAGCGCGGCTGCCGCAATCGTACAAACGCATAGCCCATAAAATGTGTACTGAGCAAAAGCACACTGAGCGCCAGCAAAATACTGCCAATCTCGCTATTCGACATGTGCATTCTTCTCCTATGAACGTAGGGCGGTGCTGACAATCTTGCAAGAGGAGCGCAAGCCTAGCATTTTCTGCCTGCTGAGGCAGAACAGAAGCTGTCGAGTCTACTGATCGACGCTGATCGACTTAGGATGGTTGGACCGGAAACCTAATAAATTAAACGGGGTCGATTCGCAGAAAACAGGTAGGTGGATAGGGTTTTCCTGAGAGGATCACGCTACCT
>CAMPHP010000129.1 GCA_946885925.1 uncultured Litorilinea sp. | reverse complement strand
TGTACCTGCGAGTAACAAAGCCAATTGAGCCTCGGCACGGCGCACCTCAGATTCAGCAGCGGCAATATCGCTCGCGGTAGCAGGCGCGCGTGCTTTGTCCAGCGCGGCCTGAGCTTCTTCTACCTGGGCCCGCGCTGCGGCAATTTCACTCTCGTTGGCACCTGCCACAAGGAGATCATACTGGGCACGCGCCGCTTCATAATTGTTTGTGGCCCGCTCCAATTCAGACGCTTGAGGTAGCGCCGATATATCGTTGCGCCATTTCACATCATCATAGGCGGCTTGGGCCTGGCGCAGCGTTGCTTCGGCATTTGCCAACTCTGCTTCGGCCTGGATCAATTGCTCATCCTCAGCACCGTCCAACACTTGCTGATAGGCAGCCTGGGCTGCGGCTAATCCTGCTTCGGCGGCGGTGATGTCTTCTTGACGCGAACCTTCCTGCAATTTGGCAAGACTCGCGTTCGCAATATCAACAGCCGCTTGAGCAGCGGCCACTTCTTCGGGCCTTGACCCTGCGCGGAGCTCGGCAATGCGTGCTTGGGCGCTGTTTACTTGGGCTTCGGCTTGAGCAATAGCGATAACCTGGCGCTCATTTTCCAGACGCGCAAGAACCTGCCCCGCTTCCACAGAATCACCTTCAGCCACTAAGACTTCAGCTACGATGCCAGAAGCAGGGAGGCTAAGCGCGGCAAAGCGTGCGGGGACGACTACAGCATCGACAATGACTTGTGGATTGGTTTCAATGGCAGGAAGCGGTGTAGCAGTAGCCTCTGCCACGCCAGGGGGTTGTAATACACCTTGGCTGTAGAAATAATAGCCCACACCCCCAGCAACAATAACAATGATAAGGATAATCAGCCATCTACGCATATGAACTCATTCTGTAACACGTTTGTTCTAGAACATGATCATTCTAGAGTTTGAGCGGTCGTATCAATGCACAAAAATTTTTAACTTTTCTACTGTAAAGCGTTGTGATACTTTGTCAAGTTTATTTACTTGCAAGTTTTGTCTGCTCATAAGGTTACTGCTGGGCAGACAGGAGAGTCGCTGTTGGGCAGACAGGAGAACAACGGGAGTGTTCCCTTATGACTTGTATTTGCAGTGCGCAATAATTGCCCGATTTCTGCCACAACTATCTGCCAGAAGATTAGTACGCACCAACCCCTATTAGGTTTCATCAATTCAGCTAGCTGTGTACAGCAGATTGGCAAAGCAGGCTCCTGTACGCAAAAACATGGCCTACAGACCTACATCGTACTAAATTGCTCTCGTAGAGGAGTAGTAGAGGAGTGGTCTCTAAAAGCGGCAAGAGATTGACTATAATGAAAGCAGTACCTCCCCCATAGATACGAACATGATATAAAGCTTATGCATTTTTCTCTGCCTCTCCAAAAGCTGAGTAATTTTTTGGTGAAATTGTCGCAGCCATACGGATTTGACTGGAACAACAGTTGATTGCGCGGTGGTGATGCCGTATGAGGATGGAAATTTCTAAATTGAGTAGCACTCAGTATGAAATCCTCCACGCCAATTCCCTGATTTCTGACACAATTGACAGCATACGTTAATCTCGCATGAATTTCACCTGTTATACTAGGTGCTTGTATGTACATACCCTTTACAGCGCAATCTCATGGACGCCACATCACTCATATTTACAGACATGATTGGGTAAGAAGTCTGACTCTAGCAGATTGAGTATAATCGAGCCTAAGACAGATGTTTGCCCATTAATCAAACATGCCTGTCTTGGCGCGGCATAGAATCTCGAGCCGCTACAGCCAGGTTGCTCATTCTTAGATAATTTCTAGGTAGCAATCTTTGGCATACAAAATCTTTGGCATACAAGAGGAATTACTATCCACTTGGCACATAGATAAGAATTCATAACAGTGCCAATATCATCGGGGAAAATCTCCCAAGGAGCAGTCTGATGAAGTTGAATCCACCGCGCCATCATCATGAACCATTCAACGATTTACTTCATTGCAGGCTAGTCCAACCCGAAATGTTTGCTAAGCCAACGAGTACGCCGGTCTGGGTAGTAGTTGCCATCTTTGTTGCGGTCATGATGACATTGCTCTGGAGCGAAACATCCCTCGCCCAGACTCCACCCAATTTCCGTGTGCCACCTGTAGAGTTGCCTGATCTGGAATCAACCGAGGACGAAACAGAGGATGAGACAGAAGTGCAACCCCAGGGTGAGACGCCGCGCCAGGTGATCGTGGATAGCGATCTAGGCGTAGATGATGCTGCTGCGCTGATCTGGCTCTTTTCCCAGACGCGCCACCCGGTGGACGTGCAGGGGATCGTCACAATAGCAGGTGCCACCACAATCACCAATGCGACCAACAATGCCCAACTCATTCTTTCCTGGTTGGGCGAAGAGACGGTGCCCGTCATACAGGGTGCGGATGCCCCGCTGGTACAACCACTAAGCCTAACACCCTCTCTAGTACATGGGCCAGATGGTCTGTGGTTCACCTTTGCCCCGGAGGTTCCACCTGATTCTGCGGATGCAACAGCTTTCTACTGTGCTCCCCAGCGGCTTCAATCCGGCCTGCTCGTCGTGGCACTCGGGCCGCTGACCAACCTTGCACATGCAATCCAAAGTTGCCCGGCGGCTTGGAGTGATGTGGAGATTGTGAGCTTGGGTGGAGGCAGGCTTAAGACGAATCAGACGCCCGTAACTGAGTACAACTATTGGCAGGATCCTGAGGCGGCACAACAAGTCTTGACCCAGGGGGCAGCAAGCGGAGCAACGATCCAGATTGTACTGGCAGATGCGTTTAGCCAATTCGAGTTGGAGCCAAGAGATATAGAGAAGTTAAGCCGCCACGGTGTTCCAGCCATAGTCAACCTGCAGCCCGCGCTGGAGGCATACGTCAATGGTTTGTCGGCAGGGGGTGAAACACCAACCTTGCCTGATCCCGTGGCAGTTATGTATGCTCTTAAAAATGGCCTGGGCACAGCCCATTCCGCGCTGGTCAAGCCCTTGGCAGGAGAAGGAATACCCGAAATGGTGCGCGGGCAGACCATTATCGGCATGACACCCAACGAGCGAATTACGATGATTGCCAGCGATGCAGATCTTAGCGCCATCGCATACAACATCTACAACACGCCTGGTTATGATCTGGATAGTGCGATCTTTGAAATCTTGAGTCGTGAGCAGGATAACGCTTTGGTGGTTACAGACATCGAAGCGCGCCGTATGCACAATCTTTTCCTTCAAGACCTGAGAGGAAAAGACGTCAACGTGCAGAGTGGTGAAGCTAGTAATGAGGCGGGCAACTTTGAAGAGCACCTCTATGTTCCCCTCATCATGGACTAGGGAATATAGTTTAAGGGAGTATGGTTTAGGGAAGTAATGAATCGAAAGCGGTTAAGTGTTCTGGGCATAGCATACTGTTGCCAAATATTGTTAGTGGATATTGTCACACCATTTGAAGGGGCGAAGAATTTCGCTTATTAAAGGTACTTACATGGATAGTATTAGCTCAGAGTTACTCTCTGAACTTCGCACCCTGATCGAGCAGTTGGGTAATCAAGGGGGCCTAGTAAGTCCGTCAGTGTATGACACAGCCCAAGTGCTGCGACTTTACCCACCCCAAGAGGGTGTCGTACCCGGGCTGAAGTGGTTGTTGTCACAACAACATGAAGATGGCGGGTGGGGTGTGCAAGCAGTGCCATCGGCTCGCAGCATACCAACCCTGGCCGCAGTGTTGGCGCTCTATACCTATCGTCATACGTATAACGCGCAGAATGCAATTCAGGCTGGCTTGAATTTCTTAGAGCGTAACGCCGCTCAATGGGCGTCTCTTCACATAGACTTGGTGCCTATTGCGGGAGAGATGATCCTGCCTTATTTGCTGCAAGAGGCAGCACAAATGGGGCTGGTCATCGACCAAGCGCCCTATGCACGCATCCTCGAGCTTCGTCATATGAAGCTTCGGTATCTGGACAACCAACCACTGCCCTCAAACTCGGCCCCCACCTATTCATGGGAGGCACTCGGCTTTCCACATAGGTCAGAGGTCCTCCACCCGCATACGGGGGTCGGTCACAGCCCGGCGGCTACAGCAGCATGGCTGCACACGGCGAGACAGATCGGTGAGGAGGGCGCGCTTTGTGCAAAAGCCGAGGCATATCTGGCGCGAGCCGCGGCCACCACAGGCACGGGAATTCCCGGTGTCGTGCCAATGGTCTATCCCATTACTGGCTTTGAGCTTTGCTATGGGTTATACGCGCTGTTGCTGACCGGGATATTGGATCATCCAGAACTCCAAGATGTGGTTGCGCCCAAGGTTGCAGAATTGCGTGAAATGGTGGAGCGCGAACAAGGATTGAGCTTTGGCGAAGAGTTTGTACCCGATGTGGATGAGACAGCAGTGGCAGTCTCGGTATTGCAGGCCGCAAAACAATCTCCAGATGTCAAACTTGTGCATCGCTTCTGGCGCAATGATCATTTTTACACATATGTCCATGAATTAAATCCATCGGTCTTTTCTAATGCTCATGCACTCCACGCCCTAGCGCAGTGTAACGAACGTTGTAAGAGCACGGAGGACTTCTTAATTCGACAACAGACAAAAAGTGGCGCTTGGGTTGTAGACAAGTGGCATACGTCATGGCGTAGTTCAACGCTGGAAGTAATTGCAGCACTGCTGCCGCTGGGTTATGAAGAGCAATTGCGTCGAGCGGGCCAAGCGTTGATTGCGGACCAAAATCCAGATGGTAGCTGGGGACCGTCAGGCAGCGCGTCAGCGTTGGAAACTGCCCATAGTGTAATTGCCTTGCAGCTCGTTGCCTCGATCCCTCATCTGACAGAACAAATGCAACCGTCGCTCCTTTCTGGTCGGCAGTGGCTTTGGGATCACCAGGATACTTTGCATACGATTGAGCGTGCTTGGCTGGGCAAAGAGGTCTATTCAGCAATCCGAGTAGATCATCTCTATAAGCTATGTGCCATCTTATCCCCTACATTACGCGCCAAGCACCCGATGCAGCGTGAGCACAAAGAGATTGATGCTGTTTATGCTACTGCTCAGAAAGCTCAACAATGGAATTAGAAGTGGGATACGGTAGCTTGTCAGCAGCATCGTCACAACCATCGTTGGCTGAATTCTTGGCTGCCCCTTTGGAAACTGTGCGCAAGATAGCTCCGACGACCATGCTTCTGGGCACAGGGGGCACGCGGCGCAGGGCGGTATTAGCGGGTCTGTCCACCCATGGGGAGGATTATGCCCTCTGGACACGGCAACAGATGATGGCCTGCTATGAGCTAATCTTTGAGCATGGCGTGCAACACTTGGTGGCGACCATGCTGGTCAGCAGCCACAATGAGGAAACAACCCCTGGTTATCGGGATAAAATTGTTGGATGGACAGCCTGGGCAACCGTGGGCACAGAAGCATTGGAAGCCTATGCGCGTCTGGGTTGGCGTGTACGCTTGATTGGTGAGGAGAGTTGGCCCGAACTCGCGCCGGTTGCCGCCCAGCTACGCGAGGCAACCGCACATCATACCGGGCCAACCCTTTGGTATAGCGTCGCCTCTAGACCCGAACAAACGTGGGGGCGTATGTTAGAGCTAGCCATAGAACAGCGTATTACCACCCGCGAGGAATTGGTACGCGCATTCTATGGCGAAGATATTCCGCCCGCTACGCTCTACTTGGGCGCAGGCAAACCCCAGGTAGAAGATTCCCAGATTCCATTGCTGCTGGTGGGCAAGTTAGAATGTTACTGGCGACAGCATCTAGGCTATGACCTAGACGCGGTGACGCTGCGCACCATTTTGTACGATTATGCCTATCTGCGACCTACTTGGCGCGCAGATAAAACGGGACGTGCAGAAGCGATCCACACCTATGCCCAGGCATGGGAAGATCCCCCTGTGATTGGACTCGGCACACGTTTGGGACCATTTTGGTATCCTGCACCCATTCCAGAAGTGTTCAATGCAGCAGTAAACAATGAGAATCCAGCGTGAGCATTCAAGCAGTCATTTTTGATCGGGATGGCGTGCTGCTCGACTTCGACATGGAGGCAGCAGCACGCTTTTTTACACCACGCGTACCACTTTCCCTGTGGGAAATTTTTGAGCGATGGGAAGCATGGGGTGGGCAAGTTGGCTTTCCTCGTTCAGTTGCCGAGGAGAGCGCATTTTTCACTAGTTTTTGGAGTAGTCTTTGTGATGAATTGGCATTGAGCGCTGCCACACGCAACGATCTACAACAATTTGATTATACGACCTGCTTAAAAGTCTATCCCGATGTGTTGCCCGCATTGCAAATTGCGCGTGCCGCCAACCTTCGTATCGGCGTGCTTTCCAACTTTGCTCTTGCCAGCCTAGAACACTCTTTACACACAGCGGGGTTGGCCTCGTGGATTGATGTAGCCTGCGCGGCAACAGTCATTGGTGCGGCAAAACCGTCACCTGCAGCCTATGCGATTACCGCTGCCCGTCTGGGCATTGCACCAGAGCAGTGTCTTTTCTTCGATGATGAATTACCCTGTGTTGAGGGCGCATTAGCAGCAGGGATGCAGGCATATCATGTTGACCGCACATTATCTGCGCATGACTTAGCTGCCTGCAAAGTCGCAGACCTAGGTGCGCTCACCACACTGTTAAAACAGATCTGAGTTAGATCACCTCTGTATGTTTTAGATAACGTTGCAAGGCAACGTGCAAGTCGTCTAGCGTAGCAGGTTTGGAAACAAAGTCGTTCATGCCTGCCTGTAAGCACTTCTCGCGATCCAACTCCATTGCCGCCGCAGTCATGGCAATAATATAAGGCTGGGGCTGAGGACTCGTTAGCATGGCGCGAATTTGCCGAGTCGCCTCAAGCCCATCTATCTCCGGCATCTGTACATCCATCAACACAACATCATAGCATTTGCTTTTCACCGCGCGCACTGCCTGCGCGCCATTCGCAACGACGTCGGCCTCATAGCCCAACCGCTTTAACATGCGGAGCGCCACTTTTTGGTTGAGCACATTGTCTTCAGCCAAGAGAATTTGCAGAGGATAGCGCGCTCCAAAGTCCCCGTCAACCGCGGGTGTAGCAGGAGCAACTGGGCGTGCGAGCACAGGTGCACCAAAGATTTCGGTTAGCTTGGTGTAAAGGTTTATTGGCTTGATAGGCTTGGCTAAGATGTCCAAGGAGGCTACACGGCTATCTTCCATGCGCAAATGGACATCGGCGATACTGGTGAGCAAAATCACGGGTAGGCTGGGATGCAGTACACGCTGCATATCCGCAAATGCCAGCCCATCTTTTCCGGCAAGATGGTGATCCACGATGAGAAGATCACAGCTTGGCATCTGCTGGAGCCATTTAGCTGCTTTATCCGTAGAAGAAAAGGCTGCAACCTCCATGCCACAATATTCAAGATAATTGCGAAGAATCGCCCGTGTACGAGCATTATCGTCCACCACGACCGCACGGTGTTGGGCCAACAGCGGATGTGGGCTGGCTATGATTTGTGCAGGCATCCACTCAACGACTGCGGCAGGTAAGGAG
>CAMPHP010000128.1 GCA_946885925.1 uncultured Litorilinea sp. | reverse complement strand
CTTCTGGCGCACGCTCGACACAGAAAAACGCAACTGTCTTTACATCGGGAGAGAGTTCGGCAAGAAAGGCTTGGGGCGAAAAATCAACGAGGACAGTTTCGCGATAAGCGTCAATAAAAGCCTGATCCAACCCTGTACGCTGGCGTTTAGCGATCTTGGCTGCTTTGTCTGCTTTGGCCTGAGCTTGGCGTACAGCTTCGCCAGGGGCCAGTTTCTTGACATGTTGGTATGCAATACCCAATTCGGCAAGACGGCGTTGCAGCCGCTGGCTGTTGACAAATGCGTACTCACTCCCGCGCACCCCGCGCCGGCGGCGAATATCGCAAAAGAGATCAACCTGGGCATTTTGGAGCGAAGCAAAGAACTCGGTCTCACTCAAACCATAGACACCGATGGTCACAATTCGGGGTAAAGCCACCTAACGTCCCTTTCTAGCCACTTCTATTTCTCATCAGCATTGTTAGCTTCAAAGTCATCATTAAAATCATCATTAAAGTCTTCATCATAGATAGGCTGCTCCGCACGCTCGGACGCGGCATAACGTTTGCGCGAAATAAAGGTTGGCTCGCCAAAGAGGGACAACTGTCCACCCGTTAGGTCGTAAACCACATCCTCTTGGCTAATCAGCGCATCCTGTTCGTCAATGTGGAGCACGGGAATCCCTAGACTGGTGAGCGATGCGCCGATTAATTTGGCGCGGTGGCACTGCGAAGGCTTGCCCTCGCTACACATCAGCACCACACGCACCTGCTGCGTAAACGCTTGCTGCACGCGCGCCAATCCTGCCTGGTAGAAGGGCTGGTCTTTTACCTTCTCATAATCAACTTTGCCACCGGTATAACAGGCCGGATCAGGGGGTCGCCCACCCAGTTTGTCGCCCAGGAAAAGATAGCGAATGCCTTGAGCTTGCAGCGCAGCAGCCAACGCCTCTTTGGAGTATTCAGGTTTATAGCGTGAATAGGGCGCTGTGCGCACATCAATCAGATAGGCAATCTGGTACTGGTGGAGTGCCGCAATAAAACTATCCAGGCTACGGTTGCCATAGCCGATTGTATAGATGGGGATTTGCTCAGACATAATCAAGTGGTATGGATCAAGTATTGTAGTTAAGGGACAGTGTAGCCTCAAGCAAAGCACGAAGCAACAGCCAATTGACTGATGCCCGCGGCCTTTTGCCAACGTCAAGCCCCTATATTAACCCACGTTGCTACCTTTGGAGAATACTCCGCTCTATCATCCCGCGCCCACGGATGCGGGGTGACAAAACAGAGTGTTCCTCACAGGTGTCAACTTGAGCTAAATTATGCCTTACGATGTACCTTTTGGTGGCTTTTTAACCTTGGACGAAACAAGGCAAGGGTGTATAATTGTTTGATGCATCAATCATTGATCGATCAAGGAATTAATAGATGAATCGGAGTTCTGGTATGGCTGTTCAAGGGGCAAAACAAGTTCGTGCGGCGGATGTTGAACAAATCGTGGTGCCGCCTGATGCGGGTATGCATGGAACGCCTGCGCTCTTAGCAATGCTCGGGCTTATGACAGTAGTGCTGCTGGCTGCGCTGGATCAAACCATTGTCGGCACGGCACTACCGCGCGTGGTAGCAGAGTTGGGTGGTTTTGACCTGTATGGTTGGGTGGCAACCTCTTACCTCCTCACCTCCACCGTCATGGTGCCGATTATGGGGAAGTTTGGCGACCTCTACGGGCGTAAGCCATTCGTGCTGCTCTCGATTGTTATCTTTGTCGGCGCTTCGGTGCTGGCGGGTGCAGCCCAAACCATGATGTTCCTGGTGATTGCGCGCGGTATCCAGGGGATTGGCGCAGGCATGTTGCAAGCGACCGCCTTTACCAGTGTAAGTGATATGTTTCCCCAGCCCGCGCGCCGCGCACGCTGGCAAGGGCTTATCACCAGCACCTTTGCCGTTGCCAGTGTCGTTGGCCCTGTACTGGGTGGTGTAATGACCGAGTCACTTGGCTGGCGTTCGGTTTTCTATGTTAACTTACCCGTTGGCATCTTGGCCCTTATCTTGATCCAGACCATGCTGCCCGCCAACCTCTCGCCGAGAGCAAAAAGCGCGCGCATTGACTGGGGAGGCGCAGCCACCATTACCCTCGCCATCAGCGCCTTGCTGCTCGTGGTTGAGTGGGGCGGCAATACGATGCCTTGGAGTTCACCGACGATTGTTGCACTTGGCATGCTTTGTTTAACCGCACTCGTGGCCTTTGCGGTGATTGAATGGCGCGCACCGGAACCCTTGTTTCCGCTTGATCTCTTTAAGCGACAAACCATCCTCTTTTCCAATTTGGTTTCGCTGCTAATAGGCTTTTCACTCTTTGCCCTGGTCTACTATACACCGCTGCTGCTCCAAGGCGGTCTTGGCCTCAGCCCCAGCGCCGCGGGTGCAATGCAAACTCCCTTGGCAGTATCCACCGCGTTAGGTTCATTGTGCAGCGGTCAAATCTTTGCCCGCACCCAACGAATGAAGGCCTTGATGATCTGGGGTGGACTCTGTATGATAGGGGGTACGGTTGCCCTCCTCGGTGTCAATGCACAGTCGAACCCGCTTTGGCTGAGTATCACGCTCGCCGTGGCGGGTTTCGGTGCAGGCTTTATTATGCCTATGCTGACCCTCTTGGTGCAGTCGATTGTGCCGCGTACGCGCATGGGTGTAGCGACTTCTACCCTGCAATTTCTGCGCCTGATTGGGAGCACAATTGGTACTGCGGTGGTCGCATCAGCGGTCAACGGTACCTTTGCTACACAGATTCGCGCCAATGTCACGCCGGAAACAGATGCACGCGTGGTCGAAGCTTTCCACAACCCCCAGGCGGTCATTGATCCCACGACACAGGCGAAACTCAACGAATTATTACATCAACTTGGCCCAGCAGCAGCCGCCCAAATCCAGCACTTGACCGACGTGGCGCACACAGCCTTGGTTGATGGTGTACGTGTAGGCTATGTGATGGCCCTCGTACTTACATTGGGGACAATAGCGCTCATCCTGCTCATCCGTACCCCAAACTATCGAGCCGTTGAAGTACACTCCAACTTGCCCAAACACGACAGCGCAGTTGAGATTGTTTAGAGCATGCAGGGCGATAGACAAGTAGCGATAGACAAGTAGCGGTAAACAAGTAGTGATAGACAAGCAGTAGCATGGGAAAGTAGCACGGGGAAGCTGCGATGACAACAGAAGCAGAGACACACAGAGCCGCACGCATTGCCGCAGAGGTAGCAGACAACAACTCCCTTCTGCAACACCTCTCGCAGACCTATTACGAGACGATAACAGCTTTTGAGCGGTACATGGGCATGAGCCGGGCGCGCTGGGCCATTCTCAACCGGCTCAGCCGCGCCGAGCAGTTGACTCAGGCAGCGTTGGCACAACGCCTGCGCGTCGATGCCGCGGCCATTACACGCCAGGTCAAACAGTTGGAAGCGGAGGGGTTGGTAACGCGCTGGTCGCATCCGGAGGACAACCGCTTTACGCTGGTAGCGCTAACACCCCAGGGGCGCGCCTTTGTCGAGGAACTACGCAGCAAACGCAATGCCTTCGAGGCAATTGCCACCGCGGGACTGAGTGAAGAGGATGTTCTGCACATGCGACGCTCTCTTATCCACATGCGCCACAATATTGAGTCTCTTACCCAGGAGGAGACCATTACACAGGGGGGCACTCTGGCGCAGGAAGATGCCCTTCCCCAAGAGATGTGACCAGGGGCGAGCGCTCAACGCCAGAAGGTGACGTCAATGTTGGAGTTGGCGTTGGGGCTGGTGTCGGGACTTGAGGTGGGCTGGGGTTGGTTGGTCAGTTGGCGCAAAAGAGCCAAAGCTAGCCGCTTGGTATCCAGTTGCGCCGCCTCATTTTCCAGCACTGGCCCCACGCACGCCGGACAGCCTTGGGGGCAGCCACAGTGAGCAATGAGATCATAGGCCGCGGTCATCAGCGTATCGTGTAGCTCAAAGAGTCGTGCGCTAAATCCCAGACCCGCCGCGGCCCGTTCATAGATGTAAATCGTAGGAAGTTGCGGCCCGCCCGATAGCGCAGGATTATCTTCTGCAATGGGATCACTCTGCGCGAGTTGCTGGCGGGCGGCTCCTGCAACCTCAGAGCGTACCACATGGACGCCGATGTCTTGCGGATCACACATAAGATAGAGCGGGGCCAAGTTGTTGATGGCATACGCGACCCCATCCAGTCCACTCCGCACGCGCACGCCAGCCTCCAAGCGTTGGTGACAGCTACGGCAGACCAGCACCAGATTGCTCAAACGGTTGGCAAGCAGATAATGTTCATTCAACCCTGGCACATAGCCAAAGGTGCGAAAGGGTGTCAGATGATGCACATCATGCTGGCGACCGGGCGGTTCTGGCGCGCCACATTGCGTACAGCGGAAGTTGTCGCGTGTGCGTACTTGTTGGCGCTGCTCGGCCCAGTTGGGGCCATAATCGTTGAGTGAATCACGCCATTCGCCTAACGCTTCCAATGCCGCCTGGGTCTCTGGCAAAATGCTGAACCAATAGCCGCTGGTCTCGACAAGTTGGGGCGGATAGTCCAACGGAAAGACCCCTAATGTCTCATGGGTAAAGCGTTTGACCCGGCGATACCCCTTGATCTGTTGGCTAACACGCAAATCGCCATGCACCGCCAATGCGCCACTCTGCGCCGCCTGGGCGTGTTGGGCCAGTATCGTAACCTCGGTCTCTCCCATCACGTCGGTATAGTAATCCACCTGCACCGCCCGCACCTGGGCCAATCCCTCGTCTAAATCAAGCTGCTCCACCACATAACTCTGCCCCTCATGCAGATAAATGGCACCATCATGCAACAAGCGCGGCGCGCTGCCATAGTCCACCGCGCCGATCACCGTGGGGTTGCCATTTCCCCCTGCTTGGATCGTCACCGTCTCACTGCTAGAGGTGCGTAGGTTGACCATGCGCGCTGGATAGGCCGTGCCGCTCCAGAAATACACATTGCCCTGGGCATGAAGGTCGCCCTGTTCTGCCAGGAGTGCCAGCACGTCGGCAGTATAAGGACTTTGGCCGAAATTCTCACCCGCGGCAAAAGGCAGTTCAAAGGCAGCGCAGCGCAGATGATCGAGCAATAACAAGAGGTTGTCGGGGTTGATCAGCGCATGTTCGGGGGAGCGCTCAAAGAGGAATTCAGGGTGGCGAATCACATATTGATCCAATGCTCCGCCGGTCGCTACTAGCATTGCCAACGACGCCTCGCTTGTACGCCCGGCGCGGCCTATCTGCTGCCAGGTGCTTGCCAGTGTACCGGGATAGCCACAGAGAAGCGCGGCTTGCAGTTGGCCGATGTCAATCCCCAATTCGAGCGCATTAGTTGCCACCACCGCGCGCACCTTGCCCGCGCGCAATCCAGCTTCAATGGCGCGCCGCTCCTCTGATAGATAACCGCCTCGATAGCCACGAATTTGGGTATAAACGGGTGAATCGTCTGGGATGAGACCTGCTGCCGCTTCACGCCGCGTGCGTACCTCCCCCGCGGCCCGCGTGCGCGCCACCCGCTCGCGCAGATAGGTGAGCAACAATTCAGTGGTGAGCCGGGAGCGACCAAAGAGAATGGTTTGCAAGCCCCCTATCACACAGCGCGCTGCTAGTTCCTGCGCTTCCAGCGTGCTAGAGCGGCGCAGCCCCCGTTCAGCATCAAAGAGCGGCGGGTTATAGAGGATGATATGTTTGGCCCCGCGTGGTGCGCCAGTCTCGTCAATGACGGTAACAGGGGCTTCTACCAGCCGCTCGGCCAATTCGCCAGGGTTGGCGATGGTGGCACTGGTACAGATGAACTGGGGCGCGCTGCCATAGGCCGCACAGATGCGTCGCAACCGTCGCAGCACATTAGCAACATGGCTGCCAAAGACACCCCGGTAGGTGTGCATCTCGTCTAGCACGACAAAGCGCAACCCGCTAAAAAAGGTCTCCCACTGGTTGTGATAAGGGAGAATGCCCATGTGCAGCATGTCGGGGTTGGTGATGATCAGGCGCGCTTGTTTGCGCAGCCGTGTGCGCGCGTTCGAAGGGGTATCGCCATCATAGGCTGCGGCATTGAACAAGTCGGCAGAAAGCCCTTGGCCGCGCAGCGCACTGCGCCATTGATCCAGCTCTTCCAACTGGTCATGGCCCAATGCCTTGGTGGGAAAGAGATAGAGGGCGCGGGCATCCGGGTCAGCCAGCAGTCGATCAAGAATGGGCAAATTGTAACAGAGGGTCTTGCCGCTGGCAGTCGGCGTCACCACCGCCAGCGCTTCTCCTGCCAGCGCACGCTCAACAGCCTGGGCCTGATGAGTATAGAGTTGGTGAATGCCGCGCGTGGCAAGGGCTCGGTGCAGCGCAGGATGCAATGCAGGCGGAATGGGGGTGATGCGTGCTGCTTGGGCTGGCAGCGTGCGCCATGCCATGACATTCGCCATAAACTGCCCATCGCCACGTAGATCGGCGAGTAGTTGATCAAGGGCCATAGTGCCATTGTAGCCGAGCGGCGGTGGCTGAGCAATTGTTGATGACAAGATCAAATTGATGAGAGAAGTAGTCGCTTGCTGTGCTCGATTGGTTGTAGTGAATACGGAGTCGCTGTGGCACAATTTACTTGAAGTAGATAGCAGAACCCTTTGATTCGAGACTCTTTCACCTAAGACGAGGCATCAATTTATGAGTGGACGTGTGACTGGCAAAGTTGCGATTGTCACCGGGGCGGCAGGTGGCATCGGGGAAGGGATAGCACGACGGCTGGCCGCGGAAGGGGCGGCAGTTGTCATTGCTGACCGTAAGGTGCAGATGGGTGAGCAGGTTGCTGCTGATATTTGCCGGCAAGGGGGACAAGCCCTCTTTTTCGCGCTGGATCTTGTGGAGGAATCCAGCTGCATCGAAGCAGTCCGGGCCGCGGTTGATACATTTGGACATTTAGATATTCTGGTTAACAACGCGGCCATCTATCCTCACACAGAGTTAGAGGATGTAACTGCGTCAGAGTGGGATGAAGTCTTTGATGTGAACGTGCGCGGTGTCTTTTTCCTGATTCGTGCGGCGATTCCCCATTTGCGGAAACAAGGTGGCTCCATCACCAACATTGGGACAACCTTGATTCACAAGGGCCCTCTGACACGGCTGGCCTATTCGGTATCAAAGGGCGCGCTGCTCACCATGACCAAACTCTTTGCGCGCGAGCTTCTAACTGATCGCATCCGCGTGAACTGGATTACCGTGGGATGGGTAGCATCGCCGGGTGAGATCGAGTTACGCAACCAGACGCATGGGGATGCGCTGGCCTTCTTGAGTAAAGGAGGCAGCAACTCGGCTTTGGGGCGGTTGGAGACACCCGAAGACATCGCTGGCGGTGTCCTCTATCTCGCTTCCGACGACGCTGCACATGTGACAGGGTGTGAGTTGAATATTTCAGGAGGGCGCTGGATCTAGAGCAGCAACCGCAAGCACCAATCACGGTCAAAGATCAGGGTTGCCCCAAATAGAGCAACCCTGATCAGATCGCAATCGCTTGAATCAACAAAGACTTAATATTGATAA
>CAMPHP010000127.1 GCA_946885925.1 uncultured Litorilinea sp. | reverse complement strand
AGGGCTTCGTGTGCGCGCCTTTTCCTTGGAGCCTGCCAGCCTGGCGCAGGTACAAGTGCCAGCCATTATCCATTGGGGCTTTGACCATTTTCTTGTGCTCGAACGTTGGTCGCCTCGTGTTGTGGAGGTGGTAGATCCCGCAGTCGGGCGTCGCAAACTTTCCGCCGAGGAGTTCAATGCAGGTTTCACTGGCGTTGTGCTGACCATGGAACCGGGTGCGAACTTTCAGCAGCAACGAGCGCAGACCAAACTGTCGTGGCATAGCTATCTTCGACAACTCTTAAAGACGCCTGGCACATCGGGGATGATGGCGCAGCTACTAGGCACATCCGTGCTGCTCCAGGTACTTGGTCTGATCTTTCCGATTTTCACATTGCTGTTGGTGGATAGGATTTTGCCTGAGCAAGACGTTTCCATGCTCATGATCCTTGCCACAGGCATGGTTGTTCTCGTCCTGTCCCAAGTCATTTTCACCTATTTGCGCAGTGCTGTGGCCCTCTATCTGGAAACGCGCCTCGACATTGAGGTCATGCTAGGCTTTTTCGAGCATATCTTAATGCTGCCGTTTCGCTTTTTTCACGAACGGCCCAGCGGAGATCTCTTGCAGCGGTTGGGCAGCATCGCTGTCATCCGCGAAGAACTGACAGGCCAGTCTGTTGCCGCGGTTTTGGATGGTGCGCTGGTCGTTGTTTATTTGGCAATATTGCTCTTTTGGCAACCCGTATTTGGCCTTTTGGCGCTTCTCTTTGGCGTGGTGCAGATCGTCTTGATGTTGAGTTCCACCCGCAGGCTCTATGAATTGGCCGAACGCGACCTAGCCGTCCAAGCTGAATCACAAAGCTATTTGGTAGAGGCGCTATCAGGCATTGCTACGTTGAAGGTGGCAGCATCCGAAGACCGCGCGTTGGGTCACTGGTCGAACCTTTTCTTCAAACAGTTGAATGTCTCGCTGCGACGCAGCCACTTGACGATGCTGGTTGATACAGGGCGAGAGGCAATTGAGGCGTTGGCCCCCGTCATTTTGCTTTGGATTGGTGCGCTGTGGGTGGTCGAAGGGCGTATGACTTTGGGCACGATGTTGGCGGTGAACACCCTAGCCATCTCCTTTCTAGGGCCATTGGCTTCGCTGGTATCCGCCATACAGCAGATTCAACTCGTTGGTGCACACTTAGAGCGCATTGCGGATGTGCTTGAAACAAAGCCGGAGCAAGATGCCACGACGGTGCAGAATGCGCCCCGGCTATCGGGTCACATCGAAATACGCAATGCCAGCTTCCGGTATCACCCAAACGCACCGTGGGCCATCCGCAACTTTTCAGTTGTGATTGAGCCGGGACAGAAGGTTGCAATCGTCGGTCGTACAGGCTCTGGCAAGAGCACCCTTGCCATGCTCTTACTCGGCCTCTATCCTGTGGACGAGGGAGTAATCCTTTATGATGGGATCCCTTTGCCACATTTGAACTATCGCACGCTACGCAGCCAGTTCGGCGTAGTCCTACAGGAAACCGCTCTCTTTAGCGGATCAATCCGGCGCAACATAGCCTCGCATGATCCGGATCTCTCCCTGGAGCAGATTAGTGAGGCAGCCCGTTTGGCGGCGATCCATGAAGAGATTAGCAGGTTGCCTATGGCGTATGAAACTGTGATTGCAGAAGGTGGAGTTGACTTAGCAGGTGGGCAACGCCAAAGGTTGGCGATTGCCCGTGCCCTGGCCCACCAACCAGCAATCTTACTTCTGGACGAGGCGACCAGTCATCTGGACGCCATAACAGAGAGCATCGTGGATCAGAACCTGAGCGATCTGAAATGCACGCGCATTGTGATCGCTCACCGGCTAAGTACCATTCGCAATGCCGATCTGATCTTGGTGCTAAATAGAGGCGTCATCGTGGAACGTGGGATGCATGATGAACTGCTGGCCCTCGGCGGTATCTATGCAGAGCTCGTACGCGATCAGGAAGCGACGCTGGAGTCGGAAGTTACAGTTCGACGATATCAGAAGAGTGGTGTACGTTCGAGGAGGAGAAACCATGTTGCTTGATACTATCATCCGTGCATGGAAGGATCCGGAGTACCGGCGCAATCTGAGTCCGGACCAGCAAGCTCTGCTGCCCGAAAACCCAGCAGGGGCAATTGAGTTGACCGATGATGAGTTGGAAATGGCTACTGGTGGTAACAGCTATTCTTCTAATTCATCCAACAGCAGTTCCAACAGCAGTTCAAACAGCAACTCGCATCGATCATCTAACAAGTCATGGCGTCGCCCGTCACATCGCCGGTCGCATAGCTATCGATCGAGCACGAAGCGGCACCGCCGACACAAGCACCATCACTAACGGTTAGCGCAGAGTGCAGCACCCGTTGAGTACGGGCAGGCGCTGGGCCAACCCACTGTCCAGCGAGGGCTCATCCGAGTCGGATGACCTGCCCGTATTCTAATCACACGCCGGTTCTTCTGTTCAATTCTGCGGCAGTCATCATCACGCTTAACTGCCAAAGCTGGAGAGAAGAACCGGCGCTTTTGTCAGTACATCTTTGCTGGCACATTTTATATAGGGCATCATTTAGCAAGCGTGTTGGACTAGGAATAGCGGGCGAGAACTATGGATCCACTATGGTTTACATCACCTTCATGGTGTCGGGCGCTTACGCTTGCCGAGCGTGGCGCGACACTCACTGGCAACCATACCGCAAAGCCGCTTCAAGGTGACAACCGCGCGCTTGGCAAGCGGCGTCTTGAGCGCTGGCGCGGCCAGCCGCCCTTTACAACAGCCCCCTATCTGGCCCAGCGTCTCGCCCTAGATGGCCTCGATGAGGAACGCCTGCAATATCTCTTGGGTGAGCCTATAGAGGATCTACACGAGCGTCTGCCAGATATGCCCGATTGGCTGGTGCAGCTGGACGATGCATTTTCCGATCCAGCGTTCTTCGATGATCCCACACCTGATGATCCAGAGGCTGATGAGTCGGAAGCGACTGATCCCGATGCTGATGAGGAAGTCCTTGCCTTTCTCGATTTGATTCAGCCGCTCATCGATCTGGCGTGTGATGATCTTCTAGATGGGGTGGACGCGTTGATAGAAAGTGGACGCCCACTGCCCTCTGACCCAGACACCATCGAAGATTTGCTATTGGTGAATCTGCCGGGGCCTTTGCTCATGCGTTTAAGCCGTACGCTTGTCTTGGAACTCCATGTGGCACGCTTGCAGGGATACCTGGATGGAGATACACCTCAAGAGCGTTTCCAGAGCTTTATCCAACGGCTGCGCCAACCCGAAAACGCCATTGCCATTCTGGCTGAGTATCCTGTATTGGCGCGCCAACTCACAATCTGCATGAACCAATGGGTCGATGTCTCTCTAGAATTCCTCAACCGGCTTTGTGATGACTGGGAATTGATCCGCAGTTGCTTTAGCCCTGTGAATGATCCAGGGATGTTGGTAGAGCTGGCTGGTGGAGCAGGCGATACGCATCGTGGAGGGCGCTCCGTGATGATCGCGACCTTTGAGTCGGGTTTTCGCATTGTCTACAAACCCAAATCGCTTGCGGTTGATATCCATTTTCAGGAATTGCTCACCTGGCTCAACGACAAGGGCTGCAAACCATCGTTCCGTACACTCTCCATGCTCGACCGCGGCGAATATGGCTGGGTCGAATTCGTCGAGCATCGTGGCTGTAGCTCTCCTGGTGAACTCCAGCGTTTTTATCAGCGTCATGGAGCCTATCTGGCACTGCTTTACGCGCTCAATGCAAATGACTTTCACTTTGAAAACTTGATTGCGGTTGGCGAAGACCCTATGCTGATCGATCTAGAGACGGTCTTGCAACCGCAGTTTGATCGCTTTGATGACACCCAAGCTGCCGCGGCAACCGAAAAGGCCTTGGTCGAATCTGTCTTACAGGTCGGCTTACTGCCTCTGCGCTTGTGGTCAACCGATGAATATTCAGGGATCGATCTGAGTGGGCTAGGTGGTTCGGGAGGCCAGCTTTCGCCGGATCGCGTGCCACAACTTGCTGGTGCTGGAACCGACGCCATGCACTATATTCGCCAACGGGTCGAGCTACCTGGCGACAACAACCGGCCCAATCTAAATGGCGTAGACGTTAGTGCCTCCGCCTATGTGGATGAGATCGTCACAGGGTTTACTACCCTCTACCAGTTGCTGATTGACCTGCGGGCCGAGTTGTTGGCAGACGATGGCCCGCTGAACCGCTTTGCCCAGGATGAGATACGGATTCTGCTGCGCCCCACGCGAACCTATGACCAGCTCCTCTCCGAGAGCTTCCATCCCGACCTTTTGCGTGATGCGCTGGAACGGGATCTCTTTCTGGATCGCCTCTGGATCACGGTGATGGATCGCGCCTATATGGCTCAAGCCGTCAAAGCAGAACAGGCCGACATGCAGCAGGGTGATATTCCTATCTTTATGACCAACCCAACATCGTTGGAGCTATGGGGGACATCGGGCGAACGCATCGGCGGCGTTTTGTATGAAACCGGCATGTCAGTCGTCCACCAGCGGCTATGCCGACTTGGTGAGCAGGACATGCGCAGGCAGCGTTGGCTTATTCGCGCTTCGCTGGCTACGCTGGACTCTGACAAGGCTCTCCCGTTGCCACCCGCCGGTGACTTACTCACTTCTCACTTAGCCAAAGCGGAGCATGATGCCAGCCGCGAGCGGCTTCTGGCGGCTGCCCAAGCTGTGGCCGAGCGATTGGCTGCCACAGCCATCTATGGAGAAGAGGATGCGTCGTGGATAGGGCTTGAGCCGTTGATTGATGAGAAATGGACGATCACGCCGCTGGGGATCGATCTCTATGGAGGGCTTTGCGGGATTGCCCTGTTTTTAGCCTATGCTGGCGCAGTCACCCAGGAAGAGCGTTACACTTCCCTCGCACGTCGCACATTGAAGACCGTTGAGCGGCAGATTGAATTGCTCCGAACAGAACGTACGGAAATCGGCGGCTTTGAAGGCTGGGGGGGGCTCCTCTACACATTTACCCATCTGGGTGTGTTGTGGGATGACCAGGCTATCCTTTCACAAGCCGAGAAGATGGCGGAAGGGATCGAGGCTCTTGTCACACAGGACGAGAGCTTTGATGTTGCGCGCGGCACTGCGGGTGCGCTGGTTGCGCTGCTCGCCTTGCATCACTGCCTGCCATCGGACAAAACAGTGCGCGCTGCCATTGCGTGCGGCGACCATCTCCTTGCGTCTGCACAGCCAACAGAACAAGGCCTGTGTTGGGCCATTCCACCTTCCGGGGAGAAGCTACGCACCGAATTGGGGCACGGTGTCGCCGGGATTGCATGGGCGCTGCTGGAACTGGCGGCAGTAACCGGGGATGAGCGATACCGGATGGCGGCGCGACAGGCCATCACGGATGAACGCGGCCCCGATTCGTCTACAGCCGAAAATGCGCCCGCGCTGCACCAACGTACGCTTGCGGTCGCAGATGCAGCAGCCGGTTCTCCGAGCCTTCCGGCAGAGCAGTCTCTATGCGCAGCAGGGATGGGACTCGCGCGCTTGTGTGCCTACCAGCACTTGGATGACCCGCAGCTTCGCGAGGAGATCCAACTTGCCGTGCAGAATACACTTCATTACGGTTTTGGCCAGAGCCATGCGCTTTGGCAGGGCGATTTGGGCAATCTTGAACTGCTGCTTCAGGCGAGCCGAGTGTTGAATGACGATGCGTACCCAATGCATATAGAACGGTTGGCTGCGATGCTCTTGGAGAGCATTGAGCGCGATGGCTGGCGCTGTGGTGGCCCTGGCGCTGTTGAAATGCCCAGTCTGATGCTGGGTCTGGCTGGCATTGGTTATCAGCTGTTGCGGCTGGCAGAGCCAGAGCGTGTGCCATCAGTGCTGGTACTTGCGCCGCCAATTATGTGAGATGTTGCTCCTCTCTACGCCTCTCTATTCTGCCTCTCTATTCTCCTTTATGAGCGTTTAGACCATAATCCAATGTCTAAATAATCCAATGTCTAAATAATCCAATGTCTAAAAGGACGGCAATAACAATCCCCACGGCATAGGCAAGCAGATCCCACCAACTGAATGTTGAACCTAGTACAAGATAGGCAAATAACCGGATCATGGGATAGTCGCTGCGATTGAGTTGCAGCGGAATTCCGGTTAGCTGCAACAGTTCAATGGCGGTGACATAGAGCGCTGTCCACCCCGCTTTGTGCAATGCCAAATTTCCATTGAAAAGCACACTACAGATTAAGTAGAAGAAGAGGGCATACACTATATCGCCCAGGTACTTATCCCATAGAGGAAATCCAATGGGCACAAACCGGGAAAATAGCCCGATAGCCATACAGAGGAGCATACTCAGCAGGATTCGACGCCGGTAGCGATTTACTTCAAAGTAATTGTGAAGGGGTTTGCCAGATATCCTTGTCATTATCAAAAATATACCTCTGTGTGATGCTTCTTCGTATAATTCTAAATGAGTATGATCGCGCTTGCTTGCGACATGATGGCACAGCTATATCGAACGACGTGGATCTATGAACAACCAGAATCAACTTGAGACGAAACTGCCTTGGATTGAGGTTGCCGGAGGGTCACCTTATTTTGTCACTGAGCAGGGTGACGCGTGGACACCGATTGGACAAAACGATGCCATCACCTGGATTGAATTGAAAGGAGCGTTCCGTCGACGCGATCTGCCAAGCGTTGAGAGGTATCTACAATATCTGGTAGAGCATGGTGTAACTTGTTTGCGGCTGATGTTGGAATACAACCAGATTGAACACCGCTATTTGGAGCGTCCTGTAGGCCACTTTCAGCCCAACATGGTCCAGCTTTGGGATGACCTCTTTGCACTTTGTACAAAGTATAAACTACGTATTCTGCTAACTCCATTTGATACCTTTTGGATGTGGGATCGTTGGGCGCATCACCCATACAACCGCAAGAATGGTGGGCCTTGTGCCAGCCGCTCCGAGTGGCTGCTCTGTCAAGAGACACGCGCGGCCATTAAGAGACGCTTGGCCTTTGCGACTGAGCGTTGGGGCGGGAGTGGGGCGCTCTTTGCGTGGGACATATGGAATGAGATTCATCCTGCCCATGCAGGTGACTCTTCTGAGGTCTTTGCCGACTTTGTCGAAGATGTGGGGAGTTTCTTGCGCCAGACAGAAGTGCGGCTTCATGGTCGGGCGCACCCGCAGACAGTCTCGGTCTTTGAGCCAGTGCTACGAGACACACGCGTGGGCGAATGTGCCTTCCGGCATCCTTTGCTTGACTTTGCCAGCACGCACTTTTATGAGCACCCCTCAATCAACAAACCCACTGATACCGTAGCGGGAGCCATTTCCACGGGGCGGTTGGTTCGTAAGGCGTTGGCGGAGATCCGAGATCAGCGACCTTTCTTTGACAGCGAGCATGGGCCGATCCATAGCTTCAAAGATTTGCGGGTGACCCTGCCCGAACCCTTTGACGATGAGTATTTTCGCCACATGCAATGGGCACACTTTGCATCGGGTGGGGCTGGCGGCGGTATGCGTTGGCCCAATCGCCTCCCGCACACCCTGACCGTAGGAATGCGGGTGGCGCAACGAGGGCTGGCGAATTTCCTGCCAATGATTGATTGGCCGCGCTTCCAACGC
>CAMPHP010000126.1 GCA_946885925.1 uncultured Litorilinea sp. | reverse complement strand
CTATTGTATCATCAGGATTGGATAGTCGCGCCAATTGGTGTAGGAATCATTTGATTTACTAGAGAAATTGGCGGAGCAAAGTGGGCACTCTTTTCGTATAATAGTTCGTATACTAAATAGATAGTACAAGATGAAATATAAGATGAATTGCATCCTGGTGTGATTTACAGGGAACCACCTACGTTTAACGTAGTTTCGATCATCAACAAAGGGCAACCCATTTTGGGTATTCACAAGGGCAAAATTAAATGAAGAATCAGAGGATGGAGGCTGTGCGAAAGTGGGTTGTAGCGGTGTGGGTAATTAGCGCGCTGGTCTTGGCGGCGTGTGCGAGCGCAAGGCCCGAGGCTAGTTCAAGTGCCCCGGCTGCGATGGAGCCAAGTTCTGGGGGAGAGGCGGTGGCCCAAGCGCCGGGCAGTGAAGGCGCGGCTTCAGCCAATCGGAAGATCATTGCCCGCGCCAGTATCGACCTGGTTGTGGCTGACACCCAAGCTACCGTGGATGCCATTAGCACGTTGATGGATGAGTTGGGCGGTTATGTTTCTACCTCTAATCTCTATCGCTCCACCTGGGACAGCAGCGAGGTTCTACAAGGCTCGATCACCCTGCGCGTTCCCTCTGAGAATTTAGAGACCGCGCTGGATCGATTGACGGAGATGGCGATAACAGTGGAGTCGCGCTCGCTTAACCGCGAAGATGTGACTGACCAATACAGTGACACAGATGCCCAAATTCGCAACTTGGAGGCAACCGAGCAAGAGTTGCTTGCCATGTTGGAGGAAGTACGCGAGCGGCCCAACTCCACATCCGAGGATATTATGGCGGTCTATCGCACGTTGACCGAGGTGCGTGGGGAGATCGAGACGCTGCGCGGGCGCAAGAATATGTGGGATAATTTGATCTCACTCTCAACGATTGAGGTTGAGCTCACCCCGGATTCGGCGAATCTGCCTGTGGTAGAAGAGGGCTGGCGACCGTCTGCTGTGGCGCGTGAGGCACAGCGGGCACTGGTCAGTGCCGTGCAGGTTTTGGGGAATATAGCAATTTGGTTTGTCATGTTCGTCTTGCCGCTGGTACTCTTGGCACTGATTCCGCTTACTATCTTCGTCTGGCTGCTGCGCTTGCTCTTCCGCAGGCTCAGCAAGCCCAAGCCCCAGATCGTATCAACGCCTCCCCCTGCGCCGAGTGCGTAAACTTATGATATCTGTACCATGAGGCATCGCGTACTTTAGAAGGGATAAAAAGAAGCCTCCTGCGCTTGACTTCTTGTGTGAATCAAGAGTCGAGCCAGGAGGCTTTTGTATGGTTGATGCAGATTTCTACTAGGGAATGCAGTAGCGTTACGACAATGGATTAGTTTCTCTTCGAATGATCAGGCTACCCCAACTGCTCCCAAGATAATATCGAGGATGCCGAAGAATTCGAAGATGGCTATGACCACTACGGCAATGAGGAGGCGGCGCGTCCAGACCGCTGCGTTTTTATTGCGGGTGGCAAAGCGGGCTGCCAGCCAAGCCCCAAAGCTCTGGCCTACTGCAACGAGCAAGCCAGGTCCCCATGCAATTAAGTTCTCGTTGATAAAGACCAACATGGCGGCCACCGTCACCACGAGAACAATGATTAGCTTGACGGCGTTGGCATGGGCCAGACTGTAATTTAGCCCCAAAACCAAAGCCGCAAGAATAAGCACGCCCACACTGGCTTGGATAAAGCCACCATAGAAACCAATCCCTACAAAGAGCAGCAGAATCCAGATGTTAGGCCGGCCATTTTTGACCTCAGAATGTTGGCGCAGCCACCTCTCCGGCTCAAAGAGAATCACAAAGAGCATCACTACCATGATCGTACCGATGATGATGTCCATCTCGGCTTCACCCAGGCTGGCCGCGGCCCATGCTCCCGCGAAGGCTCCGGGCACTGATGCCAGAATCAGCCATCCGCTGTTGGCGAGATTAAGCTTGCCACTACGATGGAAGGTGGTTGCGCCGACAATGTTCTGCAAGACCACGCCGACGCGATTGGTGGCATTGGCAACATTTGAGGGCAATCCCAAAAAGACCAACATGGGCAGCGTGATCAAGGAACCACTACCCGCCAGAGTATTGACAACTCCAGCAAGAATTCCTGCCAGGATTGCCAACGGATAGACGTACCAATCTAACATGTTCGTTGTTGCCTACAGTGTAGGCACGACCTGGGCGAGGCGGTCAACCATGCGTTCCAGATCATGCATATGGGTAGCGATGCTAAAACGCACATGACCCTCGCCAGCTTCGCCAAATGCAATGCCGGGGGTAGTGGCGATCAGCGCCTTCTCCAACAGGATATTCGCAATTTCCAGGCTATTCTTGTTGGTGGAAGTAAACTTGGGGAAGATGTAGAAGGCCCCTTCGATGGAGGGACATTCGATGCCTGGGATCTCCTCCAACGCATCCAAAACAAACTTGCGGCGTTGAGCATAGGCAGCGGTCATGGCATGGACAGGTTCTTGCGGGCCATTGAGCGCAGCCACACCTGCTGCCATTGCAAAACTGGCGGCAGAGGTGACAGTTTGGGTCTGGTAGACGCGTGCCAACTTGCTCACCGCTGGCGGGCCAGCGATCCAGGCCAAGCGCCAGCCTGTCATCGCATAGGCTTTGCTAAAGCCATTGACGATAATGGTGCGTTCGGCCATACCTGGTTCAGCAGCCAAGCTATAATGGACGGCTCCATCGAACAAGATGTGCTCATAGATCTCATCACTCATCACATAGAGGTCATGTTTGGTGGAGACCTCTACCAGCGCGTCGATCTCGCTGCGATTTAAGACGCGTCCGGTGGGATTGTTGGGGCTGTTGACCATGATCAGCTTTGTGCGCGGCGTAATGTAGCGTTCGAGCAATTCGCTGGTAATGGCGAAGTTGTCGCTGCTAGGCAGTGGAACCCGTACCGGCACGCCCTTGTTTAACTCGACCATCGGCGCATAGCTCACCCAAGATGGGTCTAGTACCAAAACCTCGTCGCCGGGGTTGAGCGTGACCGCTAGGGTGACATAGATCGCCCACTTACCACCGGGTGTCACCATGATCTGGTTGGGGGTGATGTGGTGGACATTGTTCTCGCGCTTGAGCTTGCCAACAATGGCTGCCAGCAATTCTGGCGTGCCAAAGGAGGGAGGGTAGTGGGTATCTCCGGCGAGAATTGCTTGATAGGCTGCATCGATAATGTGTTGTGGCGTGTTGAAGTCCGGTTCACCGCCAGCCAAATTAACAATGTCATGGCCTGCGGCAGCCAGTTCGCGCCCCTTCTGCATCATCAGTGTCGTTGGCGACGCGGGCACGCTTTCGATCAAGTGAGATAAGCTCTTCATCGGTTCCTCAGGGTTGTTGCTGACGTATTATGCAATGTGATTTTAGTGTGCGGACTGGCGACTAGCGCGCCAAGACTTCGGCAATGGCGGTACAGAGATAATCCATGGTGGATTCGGCCATACCTGCTACGCTGATGCGCCCGGAGCCAACAATATAGATGGCATAGTCGTCGCGCAACGCTTTGACTTGCTCAGGGGTTAGCCCAGAGAAAGAGAACATGCCGCGCTGGCGGGCGATAAACGAGAAGTCGCGCTTGACACCTTTTTCGTTGAGCGTCTCCACAAAGAGATGGCGCATGCTGTTGATGCGATCACGCATCTCGCCGACTTCGCCCTCCCATTGAGCACGCAGTTGGGGGTCATTGAGGATGGTCTCCACAATGGCGCTACCGTGGGCCGGTGGGTTGGAGAAGTTGGCACGGATGGCTTGCTTGACATGGCTTAGGATCGTTTGGGCATCTTCTTCGTTCTTGGCAATCACGGTCAACGCCCCAGCACGCTCGTTGTAGAGGCCAAAGTTTTTGGAATAGGAGTTGGCAACCAATAGTTCAACACCCGTGTCAGCGATGGTATGCAGGCCGATGGCATCTTCCATCAGCCCGCTGGCAAAGCCCTGATAGGCAAAGTCCACCAGGGGCAGCAACTTGCGCTCCACGACGACCTGGGCCACTGCTTTCCACTGTTCTGGCGTGAGATCAACGCCAGTGGGATTGTGGCAGGCCCCATGCAGCAGCAGCACATCCCCGCTGGGAATCTCGCGCAGTGTTGCCATCATGCCTTCAAAATCGACATCATTGGTCTTGGGGTCGAAGTAGGGATAGCTCTTGACTCCTAGTCCTGCTGCTTGAAAGACGCTGGGGTGATTGGGCCACGTGGGATTGCTGATCCAGACCGTCACGCCCTTGGTCAGTTTGGCGAGAGTATCTGCTGCGATACGCAACGCGCCAGTGCCACCCGGCGCTTGGGCGGTCGCGGCGCGCTTGCTGCGAATAATCTCGTGATCCGCACCAAAGAGCAGCGTTTGGGTGGCGCTGTTGTAGGCGGGAGATCCTTCAATGGGTAAATAGGTCTTGGTTTTTTCGGCATTAAGCACACGTATTTCTGCTTGCTTGACTGAAGCAAGGATAGGCGTGTTGCCCGACTCGTCTTTATAGACACCCACGCCCAGGTTAATTTACTTAGGGTTGGGGTCTTTGCGAAATGCCTCGGTCAGGCCCAAAATGGCATCCGGCGGAGCTGGTGTAAATTGTTCAAACATAGTTGCTTTTCCTGGTTGGCAGGTGGAACAGTCACAAATTAATGATTACAGCTAGATAGTGCAGCTAAACAGTACAAATAAATTCTAAAAAAGAGAATTGTGCCTGCGACGCGATGGCTTCTTTCCACTGGAGGGATTGGGCGGAAAATTCGATACGCTAATCATATATCGTACACGATTTGGGCAGAAAGTGGAGATTTTCAGACGAATAGATCGACCAACTCGAATTGGTTTACGTCTACCAACCCCTTGTCAGTCAATTTGAGTTCGGGAATGACTTCAAGGCCCATAAAACTCATCGCCATAAAGGGATCGTGCAGAGGAGAACCTTGTGCCCTGGCCGCGGTGCGCAGCACATTGTACGCCGCGGCTACTTCGTGGATGGGCTGGTCGCTCATGAGGCCGCCGATGGGGAGAGGCAATTGGGCAATGACTTGATCACCTAGCGCCACCACTAGTCCACCGCCTAGGTCGCCAACGGCGCGGGCGGCTGTCATCATGGAGTTGTCATCGGCTCCAATCACGATGAGATTATGGTGGTCGTGTGCTACCGTTCCTGCAATGGCCCCTTGCTGCAAACCAATACCTTGAATAAAGCCCAGGCCCATGTTGCCGCGGGCGTGGTGGCGCTCGATGACAGCCATTTTGAGCAGATCGCGGCTGGGGTCAGCGACTGCATTCCCATCAACAATGGTTGCATTCAGAATATAGGCGTCGGTGACAAGTTGGTTCTCGCGTGCGCCGATGACGCGTATTTGGGAACCACGCGCCTTAATCGTTAGATTTACACTGCTCCAGGCAACATTTACCGTCGCGCCGACTCTATGGGTAGCCTCAATGCCCGATGAGGCCGGCAGTTCAACCGTGGGCAGCATTTGTCCATCCACAGCAACAAGGCGACCTCCAGCAACGACTTGACGGGCATAAAAGTCCTGTAGATCGTCAACGAGGAGCAGGTCGGCGGCACGACCGGGCGTGGTGGCCCCACGATCATGCAGCCCAAACCATTCGGCGCTATTGAGCGTTGCCATGCGCAGCACATCAATGGGATCAATTCCATAGTCGATGGCAACACGCACCATATAATCAATGGAGCCTTGATTCAATAAATCCTGTGGGATCCGGTCATCTGTGCAGAAAGAGATGCGTCGACTGTTATAGGGGGTGATAAGCGGGAGCAGGGTGTGCAGATTGCGGGCATTGGTGGCTTCGCGGATCAAGATGTAAAGCCCGCGCGCCAGTTTCTCTCTGGCTTCTTCGACAGTAGTACATTCATGTTCGGAGCCGATGCCCGCCGCTGCATAGGCATTGAGGCCGTGCCCAGTGATTTTGGGGGCATGACCATCGATAGGATAGCCGCGGAAGGCAGCAAGCTTGGCTAGAACCGTACGATCACCCTGGATCACACCAGGATAGTTCATCACTTCGGCCAAGCCATGCACAGTGCCTTCATGCAGCAGCGTCACCAGTTCGTCTGCGTTGAGGCTCGCTCCATTATTTTCCATGCTGGTTGCTGGCACGCAAGAAGGGGCCATGATGACGGTGGTCAAAGGCAACTGGCGGCTGCTTTCGGCCATATAGCGGATACCTGCCATCCCCGCGACATTGGCAATCTCATGGGGGTCGATGACCGCACAGGTCACGCCGCGCGGCAGGACTGCTGTCATAAATTGCGCAGGAGTACACAAACTGCTTTCAATGTGAACATGGGCGTCAATCAGACCTGGAACGATAAAGGCTCCATCCGCCTCAATTGTCTCGGCAGCATGATAGTCGCGTCCCAGACCAGCGATCTTGTCTCCGGCAATGGCAACATCCGTTTCTTCTATTTCGCCCGAAAAGAGATTGACCACGCGTCCCCCGCGGATCAAGAGGTCAGCGGGGCGGTCACCGCGCGCTACAGCGAGCAGATCAGGTTGGGTAATCACGATAGCGGTTCTTTCTTGCAATCCACAGGTCACGACGACTCTACACTGCCCAAAAATCAGGGCCAAAAATTAGGGCTAGTGTACATCAGTTTGTGGCGGCTGTCACTTAGAAAGGCAAGTTATTGGTGTACAAAGACATTGAGGGAATTGTGCGAACGGCATACAATGGCCTGGTTTAGCGCGTTCGCTACCCCCTGCGTCGGAATGACAGCGCATAAACCTTCCTCGCAGCCGGGAACCCGCTGGGTGGCTTTAAGGAAGGGGCAGGCTAGCTTATCCACAATAAATTACCCACAATAAATAGAGATTGAGGGAATCCATGCGAATTACCTTTTATGGTGCGGCCCGAGAAGTGACTGGCTCGATGCATTTGTTGGAAGTCAATGGCAAACGCATTCTCTTGGAGTGTGGTCTCTATCAAGGCCCGCGCGCCGAGACCTATGCTCGTAACCTGCATTTCCCTTTTGAGCCTACGACGATTGATACCGTGATCCTAAGCCACGCGCATATTGACCATTCGGGCAATCTGCCCAACCTGGTTAAGCGAGGCTTCGAGGGCAATATCTGGTGTACGGCAGCCACGCGCAACCTGAGCACCTATATGCTCATGGATAGCGGGCATATCCAGGAACAGGATGTGGAATATGTGAACCGGAAGCGTTTGCGTGCGGGCGAACCGCCTATCGCGCCGCTCTACACCCAAGCTGATGCCCAGGCAGCTTTGGCGCAATTTATTAGTGTTGGCTTTGAAAGACCCGTGTTGGTGGCAGATGGCGTCGAGCTTACTTTTTATGGCGCGGGCCACATTCTGGGGGCTGCTCATGTCGCGCTTGATATCAACGATCACGCCACAGGCAAGAAGCAGCGGCTGGTCTTCAGTGGTGACATTGGACGCGCTCATAGCCAGATTTTGCGTGACCCGGTGCCGGTGGGCGATGCCGACTTTGTGATTATGGAGAGCACCTATGGTGACCGACTGCATGAAGAGGAAACCGAGGCGCGCCGTGCGCTACGGAATGTGGTCAAGCGTACGGCGCGGCGGTCGGGCAAGGTGATTATCCCGTCGTTTGCGGTGGGGCGTACGCA
>CAMPHP010000125.1 GCA_946885925.1 uncultured Litorilinea sp. | reverse complement strand
GTTTTATGCCGGTGCAGATTTGACCCGCGGCCTTACTGTTGAAGCAGCTACGAATCAGGCTACCCTGGATTATGTGCAGGCCGTAGAAAGCACAGTGCGCTTCTATGGTGAAGGCGAAGAGGTGATCATCGAGCGGCTGGAAGAAGAAGGTCGCAGTTTCTTGGATGCCTTTGTGGCGCAGGAGCGGATCGTCATTGACTGGAATAGCCGCCATCCCAATGACCCGCTGGTCGCCATCTATCCCGCCGAAGGCACGCTGTGGACGGATCATCCCTTGGCTCTTTTGGAATTAGGCACCCAGGCCAATGAACTAGCCGTCACCGATAACCAGCGGCTTACCTTTCAAGCTTTTGCCGATTTTTTGCTCGCTCCCGACAGCCAGCGTCGCTTCTTGACCCTGGGCTATCGCCCTGCCGACCTGACGCTGGATCTAAACAGTGAAGGTTCACCCTTTGCAGGCAATTCGTTTGTGGATTGGCGACAACCACAGACAACCCTGCAAATACCATCACCTAGTGTGGTCGAGGTGGTACGCAATGTCTGGTACTACACCAAGCGCCCCACCAACGTCTACCTGGTTGTAGACACCAGCGGCAGCATGGAGGGCACCAAAATTGCGCGCACGCGTGAAGCGCTTACAGCCTTTGTCCAACAGATCCAAGGAGACCGTGACCGTCTTGGTATCGTGGAGTTTGGAAGTGGCACCAAGACGTTCTTGCCTCTGCGCGTCATGGATGAAAGCAACCGCCGCGATACACTGAACGTGATCAATGAGATGGAAGCCTTTGGGGGCACGGCGCTTATTGATGCTGTCTACGCCGCGGTCACGGACATCGCCGCCCAAGAGGATACGGGAGCGATCAACGCCATCGTGGTCATGACCGATGGACAAGAGAATGAAAGCTACTACCGGCTGCGCGACCTCGAAGAGTTGCTCAACAGTATCGGCACTGCTAGACCTGTTATCTTTACCATTGCCTTTGGCAATGACGCCGATGAGCCACTGCTGAAGGAAATGGCAAGCATCGGGCAAGGCCAATTCCGCCGAGCCGACGAGACAGACATTGAGGAACTCTATCGCATCATTTCGACTTATTTCTAGTGCTGTGTCTCAAAGTAGGTCTCGCTCTAGAAATAGCTCTACCACTAAGCCGTTAAAGATTGTTCAGCCTATCCAACATCACGCAATCATGTCACCATTCATGTGTCGTGTATTCATGTGTCGTGCAGGGGCTGACCCAGGTGTCAAAATATGACGACCATTCGTTCCGAGTTACAGCAAAAAGCACAAAGCACGCTGATTCAATATGCGATTTTCCGCGTGGAAAGTGCCATTATCATCGCGTTGACACTTGTGTTGACCTTTCTCTATCCACGCCCCTTTCCCTGGTGGCCGCGCTTTGGCTGGGTGCTCTTGGGGATCGTTGCGTTGGGTGTCCTCATCTATTCAAGCCTGACCGATGCCGAGGCCAACGCCCAAGTTCTGCTCAATATGTTTCAAGAGCAATTTAACCCGCGTAATATAACTGATAAGAACTTACGCACAAAGGTTGAATCGGCCCTAGAGTATCAACGGCGCATTGAAACCCAAATCCGCCAGCAGAACAGCGGTCTCATTCGCGACCGGTTGGAAGATACCGCCGGACAGATCACAGCCTGGCTCAGCAACATCTACCAGTTGGCCTTGCGTCTGGACACCTACAATCGCGATGATCTTCTGGAACGGGAGCGCGCCACGCTCCCCAAAGAGATCGATCAACTATTGGCGCAGCGGCGCAGCGAGAGCAACCCCAGGGTGCAAGAGCAGTTGGACAACGTAATCGCCAGCAAGCGCAACCACTGGCAATCACTGCGCGACCTGGATGCACGGATGAAACAGGCGTCGCTCCAGCTAGACCAAAGCCTCACGGCGCTGGCGACAATCTATAGTCAGGTGCAGCTCATTGACGCACAAAGCGTCGACAGCGGGCGAGCCGAACGGCTCCAAGCCGACATTCAAGAGCAGGTCGCCCGGCTCAATGACTTGGTGAGCAGCCTCAACGATGTCTATAACTACAATACCAAAGGAACCGGTTGATCTACGATGAGAAGGCACGTACTTCTATCCTTACTAACCCTCCTGATGCTGCTCTTGTCAGCCTGTGGTGGCAGCAGCCGTGAGCCAAATCAGGGTGAAGTTTATGTCTACGTAGCCGTACCCCTAAGCGGTTTTCAAGCCAACGGTGGTCAAACGGTTCTGGGCGGTGTACGTTTGGCGGCAGCACAGATCAACGAGAACGGCGGGTTGCGCGGCTATCGCGTCGTCGTGCGCCCGCTGGATGACCAGTCAGATAGCGAGGTGGCAGTCGAACAGGTCGAGACCATCCGCGCAGCTATGGATGCTGGGGATACGGTTCTTGGCGTTATCGGCCATCTGAACAGCGGCCAGACTCTCGCCGCTATGCAGCTTTACCAAAGCATGGGGTTGGTTGTCATTACACCTACGGCCTCTGAACAAAGCTTGACCACCCAAGATTATACAAATTTCTTCCGGGTCAATGCCAACGATGCTGTGCAAGCGTCCGTCGCCGCGGGTTTTCTGATTAACGACCTCAGCGCACGCCGTGTTGCGGTAATCCACAATGATACCGAATATGGTCAAGGCTTAGCGACATCATTGATTCAAGAACTTGAGTCGCGCGGCGCATCGGTTGCCGTTAATCTTCAAGTAGCGGAAGGTCAATCGACCTTCACACAAGAGATCGAACGGCTCAACGCAGCCCAAGCCGATGCGATCTACTACGCAGGCTATGAGATCGAAGCGCCCTATTTGCGAGCAGCACTTGTCGAAGCAAAATTGAACCAGCCTTTCCTTGCCAGTGACGGGGCATTCTTGGCTGCGACGATTGACGAGTCAGCTGGGACCGCCGAAGGCATGTATGTAACCGCCTTTGCTCCCAGCCCCGAGAATGTTGCGGATGAGCAATGGATCGAGGCCTACCAAGCCGTCGAATATCGCAACCCGGACACCTATTCGGTCAACGGTTACGTCGCTATGCAAGTCCTGGCAGCCGCGGTGAACGACGCTGATTCCTTTGAGCGTGACGCGGTTAGCGATGCCTTACGCAACAATGCCGTGGATACGCTGCTAGGGGAGTTGCGCTTTGAAGAAGATGGCGACCTCGTAGACCCCAAAATCTGGATTTACCAGGTACGGAATCAAGAATTCGTACAAGTAAACTAGGTCAAACTCATTCGTTCATCAAGACAAAGGCCAAAATACAAAAGGCCGAGGGCGACTATAATCCGCCTTCGGCCTTACTTATTGCAGTCCCACACAGCAAAGATCCGACAAAGAGGAGAGATAGAGATGCTAGAACCAGGCAGCACCATCCTTTTTCAAGGCGACTCGATCACCGATACACAGCGAAATCGCGAGATTCTTCAAGCCAACCACGGAACGGCTCTAGGGTATGGCTATGCTCATCAGATCGCAGCAACCTTGCTACATCGTCACCCAACGTTGAATTTACAATTTTATAACAGGGGGATCAGTGGCAACCGCGTGGTCGATCTCTATGCCCGCTGGCGCAGCGACGCTATCAATCTCCAGCCCACGATGATTAGCATCTTGATTGGTGTCAACGATACCTGGCATCACTTCGGGGCCAACAACGGCGTAGAGGTTGACCGCTATGCACAGATCTACCGGATGTTGTTGGAATACACACGCCAGCAGTTGCCATCGGTTCAACTTGTCCTTTGCGAACCTTTTGTACTCCCTACAGGTGTGGTGACAAGCGACTGGCAAGAAGAAATCTCACAACGCCAGCAGATCGTAAAAACATTGGCGGCAGACTTTGGCGCACACTTTGTCGCCTTCCAGACAGCATTCGACCAGGTAGCAAATTCACCATCTCCAGACTATTGGCTGCATGACGGTGTCCATCCTTCACCCGCTGGGCATCACCTCATGGCAGAGTGTTGGTTACAAACGGTGGACAGCCGTCAGGCATAGCCAAACTCTTGGTTAGATGCGTCCTGCATAGGCATCTTGCAGAGTTTTTATGTCAATTTTCTGCATTTGGAGCATTGCGTTCATGACTCTTCCTGCTTTTTCAGGATCCTTGTCGCCCAACAGTTCGCCTAAAACAGTAGGAATGATTTGCCAGGAGAGGCCAAACTTGTCTTTTAGCCAGCCGCATTGTGATTCTTCTCCGCCTTCGGTAAGCTTCTCCCACAACTCGTCTACTTCTTCCTGCGTCTCGCAGTTCACGTAGAATGATGTGGCTTCGGTAAATTTGAACTCTGGACCACCGTTCAACCCCATAAATTCTTGTCCCTCGAGTTGAAACGTTGCAGTCATGACCTTGCCCGTCTGCCCAGGGCTATCAACCTCATAGCGAGCAACGTCTATGATCTTGGAATTCTTGAAGACGCTCGTATAGAAATCTATTGCTTCTTCGAGATTGTTATCAAACCATAGGAATGGGGTGATCTTTTGCATGAGTAGCTCCTTCGTGATTGATGATTAACGAACGCGAGACATCCTATACATGTCCTATACTGTCCTATACATAGAGACATAGAGCTTATAAAACCA
Source organism: uncultured Litorilinea sp. (assembly GCA_946885925.1). The sequence goes on along the minus strand of CAMPHP010000125.1, from coordinate 3,047 downwards.
TTGCTGCCGATCATCATTGCTCTTGTTCTACCTCGGATAGAACGGAATGATGTTCGTGAGCAATCAGCCACTCCCCTTGAAGTTTGCGGAACCCCATCGTCAAACGCACATTATTTCCTGATACGTTTACGAGCGCGTGACAGTAGGCAGTTGTGTCGCCCGCAGTGATTTCCAGATCACTCAGATCGAAAGACCCTGGTCCCCCTGGGCTGTACAAAAAGAAGAGTTCCCAAGCTTTTTCATACGCCGCAAGTCCTTTTATCTGTAAAGGAGGGATCACATCGAACATCACAATGTCGTCAGTATGGTGCGCTAGCACATGCTCCATATCTCGGTCATGAACAGCTTTTACCCAGTTTTCAACTAGAATGCGTATTTGGGATTCGTTAGAAGCGTTGTCATCTGCCAATACGTTCTCTCCTTGGTGGTGGATCACGATTTTACTTGCAAATCACAAGCTATCGAGAGTATAATAGCTTATCATGAAAAAGTCAAGAACATATTTTCTATTTTTGAATAGTTTATCCAATAAAACGGGAGAGGTATTGTGTGGTACCATTAAATGAGGAACAAACAATCGAGACGCTCTGACTGCCCCATCAACTTCGGATTGGAGACATTTGGCGATATGTGGTCGCTGCTGATTGTGCGCGACATCGTCTATTTTGGAAAAAAGACCTACGGTGAGTTCTTGGACTCTGACGAAGGGATTGCCACCAATATCCTTGCCAGCCGCCTGGCGCAACTCGAAGATAAGGGCATTCTGGTCAAAAAACCCCACGAGACTGACAGGCGCAAAGAGATCTATGAACTAACGGAAAAAGGGCTGGATTTAATCCCTGTCCTGTTGGAACTGGCAAACTGGGGTGCTCACCATGACCCACAAACCTCTGCGCCTAAGGAGTGGATTGACCTGGTGAATGCTGAAAAAGAAAAGATGACCCAACTAATTCGCACAACGGTGCAAAGCGGTGGCTCTGTTTTTGTAGGGCCAAATAGTGTTGTGAGTAAGTTGAGCGATGGCTGACAACGGCAGCATAAAAAACACTCCTGACATAATAGTGTCAGGAGTGCGGTACTACATTTACGTTTTTGCTTTCAACAGGAACGCCCAGGTTATTCTATTCTCAACGTCTCTAGTAAACGATCACGTCTTTGGTTCTTACTCTCCATCCATTGATCATCATACGACACACTAAAGAAATGATAGACCATTTTTAGGACAATGGAATGGTACAACCCGTGGGTCTTCATAACTCTGGTCATTAACTCGAAAGTATCGACATATTTCTCGCCAGCTACCCAGTGGTATGTCACGCCTGTAAAGCCAATCTCCTCGACAATACACCGAAACAAAGGCGTGTTCTTTACTAAGGCACAACAGGGATGCAAGCGATCAAAATAGATTGCCTGGTGAATCTCGGTCGGGATTTCTTCTTGACCATCCCACGTCTGACGCACGCCAACACCAAAGAGACGATTATCAGCTTCTAACTGGGCCATCATTAAATCAATCGTGCTGTCCTCAATGAAGCAGACATCTGCATCAAGGAACAAATAATACCTGCAATACGGGTGTTCGAGAACAAATTGTGCTAGCACTTCTCCATGAGAATTTACCTTTGTCTCAACATTGAACCCGGACTGATACAGCGGTATCGCTTTCTCCTCTAGCAATTGAAGCAGATCAGTCATATCATCCCTGGAACCATTGTCCATGACTGTTATTGCCATGTTTAGCTCGGATGTATGCTTGGCATACAAGGATCGCAGGAGAAGTTCTACGTATCTAGACGTATTGTGATTAACAGTAACTGCCTGGATAAGCGAGGGATGTTCCACGGCAATACCTCCATTGAATTCATTTAGGCAGTATTCTTGTTGATCGAGCAGACCCTACTCGGCCAGTGCCGCCCGGTAATGTACTTCGCTCAGTTCGCGCAGCCGTGCTGCGGCCTGCTCCGGCGTAATGTCACGTTGGGGATTCGCCAGCAACTCATACCCGACCATGAATTTCCTCACAGTAGCCGAACGTAACAATGGCGGGTAGAAATGGGCGTGAAGCTGCCAATGAGGATAGTCGCCGCCATCAGTCGGCTTACCATGCCAACCCATCGAATAGGGGAAACTGGTTTCAAAGAGATTGTCATATTTGATCAACAGACGCTTGAGAATCTCAGCCAAATCATTGCGTTCGTCATGAGCCAACTCTGGCAATTGGGTCACATGGCGGCGCGGTAGCAAGAGGACTTCATAGGGCCATACAGCCCAAAAGGGCGTTAGAACTACCCAATGGTGATTCTCCACCACCACGCGCTCACCAGCCTCTATCTCTGCTGCCAGATAATCCACCAGCAGCGGCGTACCCTTTTCTGCGTAGTAGGCAGCCTGGTGCTCATCTTCCAAGGCAGGCAGCAGCGGAACCCGGTAGTTGGCCCATATCTGACCGTGGGGATGCGGGTTGGAAGACCCCATCATCGCGCCCTTGTTCTCAAAAATCTGCACATAGCTAATATCAGGGCGGCTACCTAGTTCCGTAGTCTGCGCGCACCACAGATCAACGACCTGGCGAATATCGGGCAATTCCATCTCTGGCAGCGTTAGGTCATGGCGCGGGCTAAAGCAAATAACCCGGCAAATCCCTGTCTCACCCTGTACCCAAAAAAAGGTGTCTTTGCCGAGCTCCTCATGCGGCCCCTCTGGCAAGAGCGCAGCAAAATCATTATCAAAGACAAACGTGCTGGTGTATTGGGGATTAACCTTGCCCCCTGCTCGCTCGTTACCAGGGCACAAATAACAGGTGGGATCATACGCCAAGCGCGTCTCAGGGGGACGCTTCTCCACCTGACCCTGCCACGGTCGCTTGGTGCGATGGGGTGACACGAGTACCCACTCACCTGTGAGTGGATTGTAACGACGATGCGAATGTTCGGTCGGACTAAACTCACTGCTCACCGTGCGGCTCCCTCATACGGCTCTGCTGCCCTCTCCGCCAATGCAATCGCTGCCAGCACACCGGATCGCCCCTGCAATGCCGGTGGAACAAT
>CAMPHP010000124.1 GCA_946885925.1 uncultured Litorilinea sp. | reverse complement strand
GTAATCGCGCGCAAGGGTCCCTGGCCAACCATACTCACGCAACTAGGCCAAGGGTTTGCCATCAAGTATGACAGCTATACCGGACGATGGCCTGAAGCCTATGCCTTTGCGGCCTACGATTCTGTGCTTTTGCTGGCAGAGGCAATAGAAAATGCTCCATCACTCGCAGGAGCCGACCTTATCACAGCTCTTGAACACACAGAGCAAGAATTAACCAGCGGCCACATTACCTTTCCCTTCACAGCCACAACACTCGAACCCGCTAGCCATACAACCTACCTTTGGCATCAGTGGGTAGAGAGTCCCTTGCTCTATCTCCAATTCACATACCCCAATCAGCCAGCTACTGATATGGCTGTCATCTGGCCGCCCCACTACCGCACCTCGGGCGGGCAAACCGCAGCAACTCCCTCAACACCCTGAAATTGCCTCTTTGTCCAATACATTTGAGTGCCAAAACTCGATCTTCTAAGCAAATTCTAATCTATATCCCTGCGCGCTAATGTTCTGCTTACATTCTCTCGCTATGCTTCTCTCTTGGTATCAGGTCATCGCTATAAAATGGCGATATAGCGCGTTGCTATCCAAATGTTTGGAAGCTATCTCTCCTTTCGATACAATTGGATGTCGGCCCACTCAGTGACCATCACCAGCCTATTCCTTAAGATAGGGGGTGATTCAACGCGTGATTGCCAAGAATTCCGTAAAGGTAACCAAAATGATTGAAGCACAGAACCTAACAAAGACCTATGGCACTGTTCAAGCCCTGCGCGGCGTCTCCTTTAGCCTGCAAGAAGGCGAGATCGTCGGTCTGCTAGGGCCAAACGGTGCGGGCAAAACCACTACCATAAAAATTCTCACTGGCTATCTCCAGCCCGATAGCGGCGAAGTCCGAATTGATGGCCTTGATGTGTTGACGCAGACGCGCGAGGTTCAACAGCGACTCGGTTATCTGCCTGAAAGCGCTCCCCTCTATCCAGAGTTGAGCATCCAGCGCTATCTACGAATGATGGCCGACCTGCGCGAAATCCCTGCCGACGAGCAGACCGAGCGTATCTCCGAAGCCGTCTACGCCACTAACCTCAGCAACCATCTCACTCGCCCAATTGGGGAGTTGAGCAAAGGCTTTCGCCAACGTGTGGGGCTGGCGCAAGCAATTCTCCACCGGCCCAAGTTGCTCATCCTGGATGAACCGACCATCGGCCTAGACCCAACGCAGATCCTCGACATTCGCCGCCTGATCCAACGCCTAGCTCGCCATAGCACGATCCTCTTCTCCACTCATATCTTGTCAGAAGTGGAAGCCTTGTGCGACCGCGCAATCATTGTGCTCAACGGCGAAATCAGAGCCGATGCGCGTCTCTCCGAGCTAGCCTCATCCGCCGATGCAATCTTGGTCTTGCAGGATCAGGTAAATGAGTTGGAACGCGAAGTTGGCAAGTTGCCTGGTGTGCGCGGGCTTGAACCCATGCGTTCCCAGGATGGCTATCCAGCCTATCGCATCCTCGGCAACCAACAAGCCGATCTCTGCCCCTCGATCTACGACCTGGCACGTGCCAAAGCATGGCCCGTGCGGGAACTGCGTCGTGATGCCAAGACGCTCGAAAACGTTTTCAATAACTTAGTTACAAGCGCATAGCCAGCGACTTTCTAGCGTTGGCTTGCATTGCTTGAACGGAGCAACACCTATGAAGCAAATACTTGCAATCACCCGCAAAGAGCTTAATGGCTATTTTGGCTCACCGATGGCATTAATCTTCATCGGGGTCTTTCTCGCCGCTACGCTCTTCTCCTTTTTCTGGGTAGATACCTTCTTCGCTCGTGGCATCGCCGATGTCCGGCCCCTCTTCCGCTGGATGCCGCTGCTGCTCATATTTCTGGTCGCTGCCTTGACCATGCGCCAGTGGAGCCAGGAAGCCCAGTCTGGCACGCTGGAAATTTTGCTCACCCTACCTGTCTCCTATTGGCAGTTGGTCTTGGGCAAATTTCTCGCAGTCTTGACTCTCGTCGGCGTAGCCTTGCTGCTAACCATCTCCTTGCCAATCACCGTCTCCATGCTAGGCAATTTAGACTGGGGCCCTGTCATTGGTGGCTATCTAGCCGCGCTGCTCATGGCCGCGGCCTATGCAGCACTAGGTCTTTTCATTTCGTCACGCACCCGCCACGAGAGTGTGGCGCTGATTCTCACCGTGGTTGCAGGCGGCATCCTTTACCTGCTTGTCACCCGCGGTATCACCGAATTTACCGGGGAGACCATCGGCAATATCCTGCGTGCCTTTGGCACCGGCAGCCGCTTTGAAAGCATTGAGCGCGGCGTTGTCGATGTGCGCGATCTCATCTACTATCTCTCGCTCACCGTGCTCTTCCTTGCGCTCAACGTCTTCTCGCTCGACACCAAACGCTGGAGTCACGGCAACCGCACCCTCGCCTATCGCCGCAATGCTGGCCTGGGCATGTCGCTCCTAGCAGTCAACTTGGTGCTTCTCAATGTCTGGCTCTACCCGCTCTCGGTGGTCCGTTTAGACCTGACCCAGCAGCGAGAGTATTCGCTCTCCTCCGTAACGCGTGACCTGCTGCAAAATCTGCAAGAGCCATTGCTCATCCGCGCCTATTTCAGCGAACGCACCCATCCCCTGCTGGCACCGCTTGTGCCAAACATCACCGATATGCTGCGCGAATATGAGATAGCAGGTGGCGGACAAGTCAACGTAGAGATCGTAGACCCGGCGCAGAATCCGGAGTTGGAAGCCGAAGCGAATCAAACCTATGGCATTCGTCCAACACCCTTTCAAATCGCAGGTCGCTATGAGGCATCCGTGGTCAATGCCTATTTCGACATCTTGATCCGCTACGGCGATCAAAGTGAAGTGATCAACTTCAGCGACCTGATCGAAATCGAATCTTTCCGCGATGGACAAATGGACGTGAAGCTCCGCAATCTGGAATATGACCTGACTCGCTCCATCAAAAAGAGCGTTTTTGGCTTCCAGAATCTTGATTCAATTCTGGCAGCCTTACCTGCTCCTGCCAAACTCACGTTGGTGGTAACGCCCGATACATTGCCCGCCGAGTTAGCCGAAGCACCCGCCACAGTTGAGCAAGTCGTCGAAGAGATCGCGCAATCATCCAACGGCAATTTCACTTTCGAGACGGTCAACCCGGATGACCCCAATGCACCTCTCAATCGCGATGCACTCTTGGATGGCTATAACATCCAGCCCTTTGCGGCTACGCTCTTTGGTGACAGCACCTATTACTTCCACATGCTCCTGGAGGTGGGTGAAGACACGCAAGTGATCTATCCATCCGGCGATTTAAGCGAAGCAAGCATACGCCAGGGACTCGAACAGGCACTCAAGCGCACTTCGTCAGGCTTTCTCCAGGTGGTCGGCATGTGGCGACCGACCATCGGCCCAGACCCGATGATGGCCCAGTTCGGCCAAAACCAACAGCCCCCCTTCTCCACCTGGGATACACTCTTCCAGCAGTTAAGCCAGGATTATGAAGTACGTCCGGTGGACTTACTAGATGGACAAGTCCCCACCGATATAGATGTGTTGGTGGTTGTAGCACCCCAGCAAATGACCGATATCCAACGCTATGCCATAGACCAATTCCTCATGCGTGGAGGTGCGGTAATCGTCGCCGGAAGCAGCTATCGTGTCACTGTCGATCCGATGAGCGGCTTGCTCACGCTAGCTCCCATTGAGGGTGGTCTCCACGAAATGCTGGCTCATTATGGTGTCAATGTTGAAGACACACTGGTCTTGGACCCGCAAAATGAGCCCTTCCCGATTGCGGTCAACCGCGATGTGGGTGGCTTCTCCGTGCAGGAGATCCAGTCCATTAACTATCCCTACTTTGTCGATGTACGTTCCGATGGCATGACCTCTGGCAATCCCATGATCGCCAACCTGCCTGCAGTCACACTCAACTGGGTCTCGCCTGTACGTGCCGACGAAGCGGCAAATAATGGGCGCGAAGTAACCACGTTGCTCCAATCCACAGATCAGGCGTGGACCAGTGCCGACGTCAATATCCAGCCCGACCTTGAGCAATACCCAGAGTATGGTTTCCCCCCTGGCGAAGAACGGGCCGCACAGCCGCTTGCTGTCTCGGTGATTGGCTCATTCAATAGCTTCTTTGCTGGCAAAGAGGTGCCTGCACCGGATCCTGCCGCCCAACAGCAGCAGGGCACGCCGCCAGCAACACCGGCAGCACCAACGACTGGAACCATTGAGCAATCCCCAGCCACGGCTCGCCTCGTCGTCATTGGCTCTGGTGATTTCCTCAATGATACAGTCTTCACCATCTCGTCCCAGCTTGCAGCCGAGCGCTATCTGAACAGCCTTCGGTTCGTCCAAAATGCGGTGGACTGGTCAGTGGAAGACCTAGAGTTGCTCACAATTCGCTCGCGCGGAACCACAGCGCGCGTGCTCCAGCCCCTTACCCCAGACGAACAAAGCATCTGGGAGTTTGCCAACTACGGCTTTGCCTTGGCCGCCCTGGTCATCATTGGCCTCTGGTGGGCCTCGCGCCGCCGTGCCGAACAACCAATGGATCTAAGCCCCAACTCGTTTGAACATTCTGATCAGGAGGTGTCCCTTGAGCATCTCTAACACCACACCAAGCAGCCTCTCCACAGCAGAGACACCCACGCCCATCAGCCGGGCGAATATCGTGCTAGCAGTCCTGCTCTTGGCTCAACTAGCCCTGGCAGCCTTTGTCTTCTGGCCGAACCGTACTACAACCAGCAGTAGCGAGCCGCTTCTTGCTGGTCTCACAGTTGAGGATGTGACCGCACTCACCATCACAGATGACACTGACCGCAGCGTTAGCTTTACTCGCGGTGACACTGGTTGGACACTAGCCAACACCGATGGTTATCCGGCTCGAGCGGACAAAATTAGCGAGACACTGACAAAGTTGCTCGAAATATCTACAGACCGCCTGGTCACGCGTACTCCCACCAGTCACAGCCGTCTCCAAGTTGCGGATGGTGACTACCTGCGCAAAGTCGTCTTGACCACCGCAAACGGTGAGCAAACGCTCTATCTCGGCTCGTCCACTGGTGCCTCAGCCACCCATGTACGCGTTGCAGGCCAAGATGCAACCTATCTCACTGACGCCGTGGCAACTTGGGAACTAGACACACTAACAACCCCCTGGATTGATGTGGCCTATTTCAAGGTTCCCAAAGAGCAAATTTCAACCGTTACCTTGGAGAATGCCAATGGGACCTTTACCTTTGTGCGCAACGGTGAGGAGTGGACGCTGGCGGATGCAGCAGCGGACGAACAGGTTGCCACAGCCAACATCTCGACATTGATTGACCGTGTCGCTACACTGAACCTGCATACCGTTCTCGGCAAGAGTGAGTCACCCGACTATGGGCTTTCTGCACCCCTTGCTAAAATCACAGTCACGACCCTGGTCACAGCGACGGAGACCACAACTGATACTGCTGCCAGCCCAGAAGGTAATGCAAGTGCCGAGGGTGAAGAAGAAATCACCACCCTACTCGTCGGTGCCAAAGATGAAGAGACCGACACCTATTATCTCAAGTCTTCTGGCTCAGAGTATTACGTCCGGATGGCTGCATTCACGGGTGATGAGTTCGTAAACAAACAACGCGCTGATTTCCTCATGCAGCCAGAGGACGCGGCAGCAGAGGATGTGCCTCCAAGCGCCAGTTCACCCATTACGCCAACTGATACTGTCACCGGCACAGGGGCTACTATTACCAATACAGAGGCTATCACTGATTCAGAGACTATCACTGATACTGAGGCTGTCACTGACACGGAGGCTGTCACTGACACGGAGGCTGTTACGGATACTGAGACACCCACTGACACAGAGACGGTTAGCGATACGGATGCCACTGGCGAGGCTGCGCCGGATAACTAGCCTGACTGCGTGACCAAAAAGGAAGGGGAGTGCGTGTTTAACGCGTAACTCCCCTTCCTGCTTAGATAGCAATTTGCGCCCTCCGGCAACTCCGTGCAAAATTCTTCGAATTCACGAAGATTTCACAAGTAATGCCGCAACCTACCATTGCCGCTCAGGAACAAAGCCACCCATGTTTTTAGCCTTCATCATCAGCCTTCTTGCCGCAACTGTACCCACCTTGCTATACGCACTTCTCTTCTATTGGGCCGACCGCTATGAACGCGAACCTCTCTGGTTGGTCACGGTAGCGTTTCTCTGGGGCGCGCTGCCTGCCATTGTCATCAGCCTCATTGGCGAGGTTCTGATCGGGGTACCCTTTATCACAGTTCCAGATTCTTTGGCCGGGGAAGTGGTCTCTGGCTCTTTCGTTGCGCCCATAATCGAGGAACTAGTAAAAGGTGCGGCGCTCTTTGCCATCTACTGGTGGCGACGCCAAGAGTTTGATGGCGTCTTAGATGGTATCATCTATGGCGCGCTGATCGGCTTTGGTTTTGCCATGACGGAGAACTTCCTCTACTTCATCGGTGCCTACATGGAGGATGGCTTTGGTTCGCTATCGCTGGTCATCTATCTCCGCTCTATTCTCTTTGGCCTCAATCATGCCTTCTATACAAGCCTGATCGGCATCGGCTTGGGTATTGCTCGCTACAAGCGTTCATGGCTGGCGAGGTGGCTCTGGATTACCGTGGGTCTCGCCGCGGGTATCTTTGCCCATGCCCTCCACAACCTCGGCGCAAGCCTTGCCTCGGTCAACGTCGTCTCCTTGGGCTTGAGCCTAACCGTTGCCGGGGCTGGACTTGCCATCACACTGCTCGCCATTGGTCTCTCATGGCAGCAAGAACGCAACGTCATCCAGGCGGAGCTTGCGCCAGAGGTGGGCCGCTTACTCAGCCGGGAAGAATACGGCCAACTTGTAGGGAATTGGCATCCCCCTGCCCGCTCCAAACGACTGCCCACACCGAGCCGCCGCCAGATGCTGGTTGAATATGCCTATCGTCGCTATCGTCTGCGACGAAACGGATTGGAACAAGAGCCAGAACTGGCGAAAGAGCTAGACACCTTGCAGAACCAGCTTGCTACATCGTACAGCACTGCCTAGCTTCCTATACGCCTCAGAACAACATCATCGCAAACAAAAACTGCCGAGACGGTTGTGTTGTCTCGGCAGTTCTAATTACGCTAGAGTTGTAAGGCTAGATACAGTTAGCTCTGGCGGGCCAACATTTGTGCTTGCTCGATGATTTCGGCCTTTTGCACACGAGTCACCGGCCAGCCGATAGCCTCTGCAACCGCTTCAGGCGAAGCAGCGCCAAGTTGGGCAAAGGTCTCAAAGCCAGCTTCCTTGAGACGGCGGGCGAAGGTAGGACCAACACCTTTGATACGCAAGAAGTCATCCCCTTCTGTTACCGCCTCAGTTGTGATTACTTCCTGAGCCGTCACATAATCAATCGGTTGAGCCACATCCTCTTCAACTGCATTGGCGACCAGAGTAGTAAGGTCAGGGTCAGGATCCGATTCGGAACCTTCTGCGCTGGCCTCAGAAGCGGATGTTGGTGACGCTTGCTCTTCAGCCAGAATAACTTCCTCTGCCGTCACGTAATCAATGGGTTGAGCAACATCGGTCTCTACCACATCTGGCTTGGCGGACTCGCTCCCCGACTTTCGACCCGAAGCAGCCTTAGCGGATGGCT
>CAMPHP010000123.1 GCA_946885925.1 uncultured Litorilinea sp. | reverse complement strand
GCATTAACCAAGCGAGGGTCAGGTGGCATCCGTGCAATCGAGATGATCGCTTCAAATCGCACATTAAAACGGGGGTCTTCCAGTGCTTCGAGCAACTCATCCACCGTCAGCGGGCTTTTTGCTCGCCCCAGCCGCTCGGTCATCAAGACGGTGCTATGTTCATCCTTCGCCAAGTGAAAGCGGATCATCGAACTCATGGCGAGGAAGGGATTTCCACGCAAGAAGATGCCGGTGAACTGGCCTACGCCAACCCCCTTTTCTTCGTGCAGGGTTCGCAGCAGGAAAAAGCTCACCCACGGCAAAACGATATTGATCACAAAGAGCGGCACAAATGGGTCAAGGGTAAAGATCCCCACTTGACCCGATAGATTTTGTGATAGATCGAGCAGCCGCCCACCACCCAGTTGGCTAGTACCGCCAACGATGCCCGTAAAGGCATAGTAAAGCGCCATGTAATCGGTACGCTTTTCGGGTGGCACCACACTTACATAGAGCAGACGCCCGGAGCCGATACCCCAACCCATGTCAGCAACACCCTGTAAAAACGCGATACCCAATGCCACATACAAACTGCTCTCGTCGCCACGCGGCATCAGCATCCAAAGAACGGGCAGGGTAGCACGCAAGGCGATGCCATAGAGTGTGACCGGGATGCTGCCATAGCGATCTGCCGCCCATCCCCAAAGATAGCTAGAAAGCAGCGTCCCTGCTAACGATCCCGTTTGCAGCCAGACTACCGCGCTGTCACTCAGCCCAACTTGCTCTTGCATAAACAATGGCAAGAAAGAACCGAGCGGCACGATTGCCAAGGTGATAAGACCAACACCGATCAGGTAATAGATAAAATTGGTATCGCGCAGCGCCACACCCAAATCACGCTTCTGCCCTGGTGTAGGCGTGCGTGATGCTCCGCCCGGAATCAGTGCGGCAAAGGCTACCGAGATCCAACCAAAGAGCACACCCGTCACCAACAGCATCATAAAGCCGGTAAGCCCTGTTGTCTGCTCCAACACCCAGCCGCCTACCGTCACTGCCATAAAGGCAGTTATGGTGGTGAAGATATTGTTGGTGGCGGTATATTTCCCCCGCACATTATTGGGTACATATTCCTGCACCCAGGGAAAGCTAGCCGTAACACCAATTGCGCGCACCCCGGAAAAGATCGCGGTAATCACAGCCACAAAGAGCAGCGTCACCTCCGGGCCAAAGTTCCGATAGACCCACGGTGTAAACAGCAGCCCGCTGGCAACCAGCGCGCGAAGGCCAAAAAATGTAAGATAGGTTCGTTTAAGACCGAACCGTTCAGTCCACGGGGCAACAAAGATGGCAATGAGGCCAAAGAAGGGCATCAACGAAAGCAAGAAGCCCATTTGGCTTTTGTTCAATCCTAGCTCGCTCAAGAAAAGAACAAAGATCGAGCCAAAGAAGGTATATTGCACAAAGACTGTGTTGGCAGCGTTGGACATAATACTCCAGCGCAGACCTCGCAGTTTTTCGACAGTAGTAGGTTCACTCTGCATGGGGATCCAATACCTAGCAGTCCTGCATTGGCCGGCCAAATGCAGTGGGTGAGACAGGCATAACGACCATACCAGACCAGATCAAATAATTATACTGTATGAGCAACTTCCAACACATGGAAGGTCAACAATAAATACTCTATATGCGCTGCGCCACTTTTTTCCAACTGGCACAGACACTCTTCCAAAATCTTTGCGCCGGTAGTAGTGAAGGCTCCTGGTGGCAACGCACGCAAGGCGCGGCACATCAGTTGAATGCCTTCTTCACGCTGGCCGCGGGCAAAGGCATCCGTACTAGCGACCAACTCTTGCACATGCTCACGCCCCAAAATTCGCACGCGTTCAATACGCCGGCGGAAATCGCCCAGAACTTGAGCCGTCGTTGTGTCCTGGTCTTCGCGCATATGGCGCAGCAGGTTAATATAGACATGCTCATCGCCAGCAATGCGCGCCAGGCTCAACCCTAATTCCAACCGCGCCCCTGGGTTCTGCGTCCGGTCGAGCAAGGCCAACAGATCATCCACAGCTTCTTCAGCGCGCATATTGCCCAACGCCGAAGCATAGGCCATTTGCAGACCCTTATCCTTCTCCACCAAGAGCAGCGATTGCAGTTCAGGGATCATGGTACGGTCACGCTGTGCACCCAATGCGCGAGCACAGTGCGCCCGGATGGAAAGATGCTGCGAGTTAAGCCCTTTACGCAACGTCGGCAACGCATCCGGATCACCCGTACGCCCCAATGCCCACGCCGACATTGCCTGAAGCGCCAATTCTGTGCCATTAAAGACCTCGATCAAGCCAGCGGTTAGCCGCGGATCGGGAGGCATACGTGCTACGGAGATAATCGCCTCAATACGCACATTAAAGCGAGGGTCGCGCAACGCCTCCACCAACTCCTCTACCGCCAGTGGGCTTCTCGTCAAACCCAGTCGTTCAGTCACAGAAACCGTAGAACGCTCATCCTTTGCCGAGTAATAGCGCACCATCGCCGTAACAGCCTGAAACGGATTGCCGCGGAAGAACATTCCGGCAAACTCGCCCACACCAAAGACATTGTCGGCGCGCATCCCCATCAAGAGCAGCATGGTGGCGATGGTTAAGACAAGGCCCAAAAGGAACAAGGGCGTATAGGCATTCAGAGCAAAACCAAGCAACTCCCCCTGAATCCCCTCAAACAGATCAATCAGATAGCCACCAATTAACTGGCTCGTGCCGCCGATAACCCCCACCCAGGCATAATAGAGCGGCATATATTCCATCTTGCGTGTGGGCGGCACAACACTGACAAAGAGCAGTCGCCCCGAGCCAATCCCCCACGCCATATCCGAAATACCCAACAGCACAGAAATGCCCAACGCCAACGAGAAAGAGAGGAAAGTATCGCGTGGCAAGGTAAACCAGAGGATAGGGAGCAATATCTTCATCGCAAGCCCGGAGATCATCACAGGCTTGGAGCCATAGCGATCCGACGCCCACCCCCACGGCAGGCTAGAGACAAGGTTGCCCACCAGCGCTCCCGATTGAAGCAAAACCGCCTGCCCCTCGCTTAGCCCAACGACCTCTTGCATAAAAAGCGGCAGGAACGAAATCATCGGCACTGAGCCAATCGTGATCAGCGCAGCACCGATGAGATAGCGTACAAAGTTACGGTCGCGCGCCGCCGCCATCATGCCCTGCCAGTTCGATACCTCCTCGGTACGCTCAACAGGTGCGCCACCTGGGATGCGCGACGCCGCCCAGACGGAGATAAAGCCAAAGACAATGCCCACGCTAATCAAGAGCATATAGCCATTAAGCCCCGTAGCACGGTCAAGCACATAGCTTGCCGCTGTCACCGCGGCTAACCCGGCGATCGTGGTATAGATACTGTTGGTGGCAGAATACTTGCCGCGCACCGAGTTGGGGATATACTCTTGCACCCACGGGTAAAAGCCTGTCTCAGCAATGGCACGCGACAAAGAAAAGCCCGCCATGATCAGGGTAATAAAGATCAGTAATCCTCGACTGCCAAAGTTTGCTGCTATCCAGGGCGTAAGAAGTAGCCCAATCGTAACCACCTTGCGTACGCCAAAAAAGAGGACATAGGTACGCTTAAAGCCGAAGCGCCCCACCGCTGGTGCGATAAAAAGCGCCACCAATCCCGCAAACGGGATCAGCGAGAGCATAAAGCCAATCTGTGTCTTGTCCATGTTCAAATAACTTAAGAACAGGACAAAGACCGAGCCAAAGACAGTGAACTGGGCGTAGATTGTGTTGGTGGTGTTCGAGAGAATACTCCACGGCAGGCCGCGTAACTTTTCGACCGTAGTAGGCTCAGCGCTGCGCGGCTCGTCGAGTTCGGAAACCGTCGAGGAAGTCATAACAAAGATCAGGGAATCGGACCATCAATTTGGATTGGGTGGAATAGCGCAGCAAGGCTATGCGCGTGTGCATTGAGCATTTAGCCAATCCTCACGCGGCTGCGAATGGAGGCGATGGTATCGGCGTCGAGTTCGTAATGGTCCGAGTTTTCACGAGAGGTATTGGCACGTTCAAACACGATAATGTGGGCATCTTCCGACATAAAGACATGATGCCATGCACCCGCTTGCACGCTGTACGCAACATTCAACTCCATCGGAGTAAGATAAGCCTCCGTGGGTCGCCTGCTGCCATCCATCAACAAAATATCAGCTTGACCTTGCGTCAGGATAAAGACCTCGTTGGTCTCATTGTGGCGGTCAACGCTGTGAAATTTGGCTGGGCTGGTATTCTCTGCCCAACGTTTCATTGCCACGCGCCAGCCATCAAAATCCATGACAGGCGAAAACCCCTCGCCAAAATACTTGCCGGTTACCACCAACTGCTGCGGTATTTCAACCATCTGGCTCAATCCGATCTACTGTGACAACTCTTAAGAATTTGTTTCCACTCAATTTCGTTTTGCCACCTGCTGCAACTCATAAAGCCGGTTGAGCGCTTCAAGCGGTGTCAACCCATTCACATCCAACTGGCGCAATGCCTCTACAACAGGGTGAATATCAGCAAAGAGCGACACTTGCAAGGCAGCATTCTTCTTATTTCCTTGCTTCTGTGCTTCAAAAAGCCGTTTGGGGCCAGCAGCGCCACTCTGCTCCAACTCACTGAGGATCTCCTCGGCGCGTATAACCGCTGCGCTGGGCAACCCTGCCATGCGCGCCACATGCACGCCATAAGAGCGATCAGCCCTGCCCGGAATAATGCGCCGCAAGAAAACGACATCTTCGCCGCCCCCGCTGTCATCCACCGCCACATGATAGTTCACCACATGGGGCAGCCGCTCCGGCAAATCGGTCAATTCGTGATAATGCGTAGCAAAGAGTGTCTTGGCGCGCAGTTCTGGATGGTTGTGAATATACTCAATCACCGCCCAGGCAATCGCCAACCCGTCATAGGTGCTCGTGCCTCGTCCGATCTCGTCCAGCACCAAGAGGCTGCGCCGCGTGGCATGGTTAAGAATATTGGCTGTCTCCACCATTTCCACCATAAAGGTTGACTGCCCACGATGAATCTCGTCACTGGCACCAATGCGCGTAAAAATCCGATCCACCACACCAATCTTCGCAGCATCGGCTGGCACAAACGAACCAATCTGCGCCATCAGCGTAATCAACGCGGTTTGGCGCAAAAAGGTACTCTTGCCCGCCATGTTGGGACCAGTCAACAGATGAATACAGCTCTCTGGCGTTAAGTGCGTATCATTGGGAACAAACGGCTCATCGGTCAATGTTAGTTCCACCACAGGATGCCGCCCCGCTGAGATCTCAATGCTAGGGCCTTCATCCACTACAGGTCTCACATAACGATTCTCCAGAGCAACCTCTGCCAGCCCCGCATACACATCCAGTTCAGCCAGTGCCGCGGCCAAGGCCAACAAATCAGCAGCATGGTCGGCAACCTCGTTGCACAAATCGCGGAATAGCTGCTGCTCAATATCCAACCGTCGCTCGTCGGCATTTAGCACCAATGCCTCATATTCCTTCAAATCAGGCGTAATGTAACGTTCGGCATTAGCAAGCGTCTGCTTACGGATATAGTCGCTTGGAACCTTGGCTCCGTGACTGTTGGTGATCTCAATATAATAGCCAAAGACTTTGTTATAGCCGACCTTGAGGCTCTTAATATCCAGCCGTTCGCGTTCGGTACGCTCTAGATTGGCAATCCAATCTTTGGCATAGCGGCTCCTTTCCACTAGTTCATCTAGCTCGGTGCGATAGCCATGACGAATCACCCCTGGCGTTGACAAGGTGGCTGGTGGCTCGTCAGCAATGGCCGCGCGGAGAGATTCTAGCACCACCTCACACAGAGGCAGCGTAGGCAGCAAAGGCTGGGTATTCGCCAGAGCTTGGCTGGCAGCATGATCATTCCACCCCAACGCGGCAACTTCCCCCGACACAACGCGGCAAATCGCCGGAACCTGGTTCAAGACCGAGCGAATTCCAAGCAGATCACGCGGCAACGCAACTGCCTGCGTCACGCGATTGCTCCAGCGTTCCAAGTCACCAACCTGGCGCAGCAATTCGCGTAATTCCAAGCGAGCGGGTGTGTTGGTGATGAAATACTCCACTGCATCCAAACGTTGTTGGATAGCCGCAACATCAAGCAGGGGTTGGTTGAGCCAGCGCCGCAACAACCGCCCGCCCATTGGGGTGAGCGTGCGATCCAATACCCCCAGCAAACTGCCGTGCATATTTCCCCCGCGCAGCGTCTCGGTCAATTCCAAGTTGCGCCGGGTGGATTCATCCAACGTCATATACTCACCCACCGTGTAGGAGGCAAGCCGGGTCATCTGCTTGAGTGCGCCGGGCTGCATGGCTTTTAGATAGGCCAAAAGTCCAGCCGCCGCGCGCACAGCCTCACCGCCCTGGTGCAGCCCAAAACCGTCTAATGTAGAGACGCGAAAATGGCGCAGCAAAGTCGTGTGGGCACTGTCGGGCGCGGTCTGCCACGGCTCCACCGAGGAGATCACCGGGTGGAGCAGATCAATCAGTCCATGCAGGCTGGATTCTTGGGGACGCCAGTCTATGGGGATGAGTTCGCTAGGCTGGAGACGGCTTAATTCTTCCCCAACCCGTCGTTCAATTTCGGCGCTCTGTCCACCGCTGAACTCCGTAGCAGCAAACTCGCCAGTCGTGATGTCCGCATACGCCAGCCCTGCTACCGTGCCACGGCTGTTAAAGCTCACCGCAACCAGATAGTTATTGCGCTTTTCATCCAACATCCCTGGCTCGACAATCGTGCCCTTGGTGATGACGCGCGTGACCTCACGCTCCACCAAGCCATTGCCAGGTTCGCTGATCTGATCGGCAATGGCAACACGATAGCCTGCCGCGATCAAACGTGCGATATAGTTTTCAACGCTGTGATAGGGCACACCTGCCAGCGGTACACGCTCGTCATTGCCCACCGGACGGCTGGTTAGCACTACATCACAAACCTTGGCGATGATCTTGGCATCATCGTCAAAGGTCTCATAGAAATCACCCAGCCGGAAGAACAGAATACAATCAGGGTATTGACTTTTGAGCGACAAATATTGCCGTCGCATGGGTGTCGTCATGGCACAACGATCCTTACAGAGATTGAGCTAAGTGTGCGGATCGCCGGTAGGGGTATCGCTGGACAAATCCGTGGAGGTATCATTCCACTTGCCCTCATGATTAGTCCAGTCGTGATTATCCGGGTCATAATTATTTGAATGGCTATTTGAATCGTGGCTGCTATCCAACTTATGGTTTTTTAGCCCGCTCGGAGTTTCGGAGTATCCAGGTGGCAGGCTATCACTTTGGGCCAATGCCGTCAGAAAGAGCATCGGATCCAGTTGCTCCCCGTTCGCAGCAGCCGTTTCTGAAGAGTCCGTTTTGGAATCGGCAGCTTCATCCGCATCCGCTTCCTCATTTCCCAGCCAGCGCACCACAGCTTGGGCCACAGCAGGGGAAATCATGTTTCGCACCAAATCTGGTAGCATCTCATTCAATTTGGATTCAAGTGCCGCGCTCAGCTCTTCAGGGCTAAACTCAGGCGCAGCGGGTTCTTCTGGCACCTCAGGCTGTGCCGCCTCCGTCTCGCCCGCCTCACCCTCTTCGCCACCCCCCCACAAGACGATGCTGTTGGGGTCGGCATAGAGCACATAGGCCAGCCAGGTC
>CAMPHP010000122.1 GCA_946885925.1 uncultured Litorilinea sp. | reverse complement strand
ATCGCAGCTGGCTCTCTGGCAAAGACCCCGACCTTATTCTCAACCACATAGGGTACATTCCCCTCTTCCTGTCCAGGAATATACCCGCTGAGCAAAATAGGCAGGCCACGAATCAGTGATTCGGCAATCGTTCCAGGTCCTGCCTTTGTCACTATACAATCAGATGCGGCCATCCAATCTGACATATTACTTACGAACCCATGAACCTGCACAGGAATTGTCCACTTCTCATGAGCTAGCGTGGTTTGCAGCCGCCGGTTGCGCCCACAGACCACAATCATCTGCCCCAAGGGTTTACCCCATGCACCCAATTGCTTTCCAATAGCACGGGCGATGACCGCAACGCGGCCAATGCCATCACCACCACCAACCAACAATACGGCAGGCAGATCTGGGTCCATTCCCAATTCGGCGCGCAATTCGCTGCGCGGGCGCGCCGGTTCTGCAAAAACTGGACGGACGGGCAGCCCGTACATACGCAACTGGTCTGCAACCATGCCAGCTTCCAGCCCAGCTTGAAACGCGCTTTCACTGGCAACATAGCAACGTGTTGCATCAGGGTGAAACCA
Source organism: uncultured Litorilinea sp. (assembly GCA_946885925.1). Next base: position 7,130 of record CAMPHP010000122.1, on the reverse strand, counting down.
AAGTGGATGCACGGTTGCCAGATCGGTCACAACAATGGCATAGGGGATTTTGGCACGAAGACGTTCTAAGGCATGAAATGCCAATTCCTGCACCAACGGATGCACAGAGACAATTAGGTCAGGGCGGTAATTCACAAACAATTCCATAATGGACGATGCCGAGAGACGCACTGTGGCCCCAATAATCGGATCGGCCAGCCACGAGGTATGCCCTGCGCGATAAAGCGTACTCCATAGCCAAGGCGTACGGTTGGCAATCCAACCATAGCTTTTTGGCGCTTCACGCATGGGCCATGGCAAATAGTCCATGAGGAGGTCAACAATGGTCGCCTCGACCGCCTCACCATATTGTGCGGCAAAAATATCCTGAATCGCCTGTGCACTGGCAAGATGGCCGCCACCCGTCTTGCTCATCAAAATAAGGACACGCTTCATGGGGTCGCTATGGAGGAATCACTGAGTGGGAACGGAATTTGTCGATTGGGCGCAGCCGAGATAGTGATCAATAAGCCCCACGTGCCCACAGAATGGCTGGAATTGATCGCACTATAATACCTAAATCCATCGCCAAATTCCAATTTTCTACATAGTAGATATCCAGCAGCACCATCTCATCAAAGGTGAGATTGCTACGCCCGCTCACCTGCCACAGACCTGTGATACCAGGGCTTACAGTCAATCGTTTTTGGTGCCACTCTTGATACTGCTCTACTTCTTCGGGCAAGTTTGGGCGCGGCCCCACAAGGCTCATCTCACCGCGCAAAACGTTGATGATCTGCGGCAATTCATCCAGGCTAAAACGGCGGATAAAACGGCCTACACGCGTGCAGCGGGGATCATTACGCAATTTGAAGAGCGGGCCTGATGCCTCATTCAACGGGGTTAGATCTTGGCGCATATCAGCGGCACCTTCCACCATTGAACGGAACTTGTAACAGCGGAAGTGTTCCCCATTGCGACCAACACGCATTTGGGTAAAGAATACAGGTCCCTGGGATTCGAGCTTGATGGCAAGGGCAATCAGCAAGCAGATGGGCAAGGAGAGCAATCCGCCCAAAAAGCCAAAGACCAGATCCGAAGCTCGTTTGATCAACAAGTTCCAGCCTTGGATCGAGACATCACGGGTGCTGATCAAAGGGATGCCGTTAAGTTCCTCCACAAAGACCTGATTCTTGGTCAATTGAAAGAGGTCGGGCACCACTTGGGCGCGTATACCACTGCGTTCGCAGGTACGCAGCACTCGTTGAATCATACGGAGGCTCTGCCAGGGTAGACAGATAATCACCGTGTCCACTGCTTCATCATCCAAGACCTGGCTCAAATTTTCGGCTGGCCCCAAAGCACGATACGGGCCAATATCGGTAAAACCTTTGGTGGGGTTGTCGTCCAAGAATCCGATCAACTGATAGCCGAAATCGGGGCGCGCCGCAATCGTACGCATCACCATACGCCCAACATCCCCTGCACCCACCAGGAGCACACGCCGCACGCCTACGCCATATTGGCGCAAATGGTCGAAAGCCATTTGCAAGGCGAAGCGACCAATACCCATAAAGAGCGTAACCAAGATGGCTGTATAGAAAAAGATCAGACGGCTATAGAGGAGAGGGCGAAAGAATAGAATAACCACGATCATCACCATCACACCAGCCGTGGTGGCTGTCGCAATGGCATACGTTTCCTCAATTACCGACCGTCCCCGTTTATAGGGATAGATGCCGGAAAAGCGAAACGAGATGGGTAGGATGATCACGAGGGCCAGCGCAAATGGGATATACGCACCAAAATTCACTTGGAAAACCGGGTCTACGGTACGAAACCATTGCAGCTGATAGCGCACATAGTAGGACACACCAAACGCAATCAAGATCAGCACCATATCTGCTGCAACCAGCAAATATTTCCACTGGGCCGGATTCACGCTCTTGGCCCATTGTGCTAGCCGGCTGACTCGCTCGGTGTGCCGTATAGACCGTGCGGAGACGGTCGCATCAGGAAACTTTAATTCGTTAACGGTTGCCATGAACAGTGTTTCTGCATCTAACGTTTTCCAGTTCAATCAGCCTGGAACATTGGCGTTAGTCTATCACAGCTTCTCCTAAAACACCCTACGGCTACCCGACGGATCGAGTCGCCTCTCGTTCGATCGCCCATTTTATGGAACATCTTGTTTGCGGCTATAGTCTTATGCTTAGTCCAGTGCGTAGTCTAGGGAATACGCAATAGAGATGTCACACGATATCCAGATCAAAGGGCGCAATATCGGGACACGGGATCAAAATAAATGATCAAAATAAATAAAGTCTCTACCTTTGGGGAACGAACCACCCTATCATGTCGTAGGCAGAACAAAAGTGGCTAGCAGATTGGGTTAAACCAGAGTTCGCATTGCAAATATTAAGACAGAAGGGATGATCAAATGTTTCGTCAGCATCGCCAACAAATTATCTTAACATTGCTCCTGTATCTACTATTGGTAGCTTGTGCGCCTACCACACCCGCAGCAACCAGTGTGTCTGGTGCAACCGCCGAAGCAACAGCAGTCGAAGCCACGGTCGAACCAACAACAACACCGGAAGAAGAAACAGATTCTGTCACAACGCCAGAACCGATCACGGACACGGTTCAAGTCAAAAATACAGCCGCTTCTGGCTGTCCAGAACCCTCTGCCGAAACGCAACTGGTGAGTGACCCTGTTGCAGGCTATTGTTTTCTGATTCCAACGGGCTTTAGCACGGCATCCTTCACTGATGAGCTCGTTGTCTATGCGCCAGAAACCACACCAGGTCACCGTGAGCGCGCCTTTGTCAATGTAGAGGCGGCGGGCGGGCGCACACTCGAAGAGAGTGTCCAGGCTATCGTTGATGAGGTCGAGGCAGCAATGCCAGGGTTTACAGCCACACAAAGCAGCCTAACGCTGGGGGGTGTACCTGCTATCCGGATAGACAATTTGCCGGGTCAAGATATTAACCGCAAAGTCTTTGCTATCAATGGAGATCGTCTCTACACGTTGACCTTTGTGCCCTTTGAGGCTGAACGTCCTGATGCAACAGCGGAAGCAGAAGAATTGTATACGCTGATGCTTTCGAGCTTTGTCTTTACGGAACCGACAATGGCAACCTCTAGTGCGTCAGTGCTGCTGACGTGGGAAGGCGAGATTGATGGCGCTTGCCATACGCTTGTGGTTGATGCCAACGGCAATGCGGGTGTAGCGCTCTGTGGTGACGAACCAAGCAGCATGGCACCCTTGGCGCAATCCAACGAATGGAGTGCCATTCAAGAACATTTTGGCAATATTGACGCAGAGACCCCGGCTGGCAAAATCACCTTCATGGGGCAAGGCGCTGCAACAGGCGATCTTTGGGCACAGGCGCTTGCTACATGGGCGAGCTTTACAGCAATGGAAACCCAGGCAGGGCGAACCGGCGCGTCAGCACGTACCGTTTTGGCATGGAAAGTAACCGATACTGCCGAACATTCCGGGCAATGTAGCCATCTCGTTGTCTTGGCCTATGGCTATGCCTATGCCAACCTGATCCCTTGTGAAGGAAATGGCGAGACCACACAAATAGCAGCAGGGTGGCTCACTGACACCGAGCTTGCCACCCTTTACGAGTGGACGACAACGGGGGCCCGTGTAGAAGACGAGGCTGGATATCTGGATGCCCAGGGCAGTGAGCCGGTTAGCAGCGAAGAGGTATCATTGTGGGCAAAAGCTGTCTATGCGCGCTTGATCCAGTGAGCAACGTGTAAGATCCACGTAACAGAATAAGCACAATCAAAAAAGATGGTCGCCAAGCTAGTGGGCGACCATCTTCTATTTTGTTGGCTTTCGCAACAATCATTACTATACGCAAACAACGTCGGTTTTAACCAGACTTGGCCTGGAATAGGTGGCTAATGATCATCCACTAGCAGAGTAGCAGAATCGCTATACGCAACTCATTACCTACTGCCTTGCGGGGCTTTCAGGCCAGCGATTGCTCGCCGTCACATCAAACCACAGCAACAACAGACTAAATCGTGCCATCTCCGCTGCTCACCTCTCTACCTCGAGTAAACGCTATTTGTTGGCGTTCCCAACAAATCGGATATTAGGACATTCCTGCGGATAGTCATCAAATTTCCTGCGTTTTAGCCCCGGCACGCTCATACGCTTCGATGGTTATCTTTGCCGCGTTCTCCCACGTAAATTGTTGCGCCCGCTCCAACCCGGCAGCACGCATTGTGAGACGGAGCGCGGGCTGTGTAGCAGCCATCGCAAACGCTGCACTCCACGCCTCGACATCACCGGCAGGTAACTGAATGGCTGCATCACCAGCCACCTCGCGCACACCAGGTGCATTGCTGCATATCACAGGCGTACCACAAGCCATTGCCTCGATCACGGGCAGCCCGAATCCCTCATAGCGACTTGGATAGACAAAGAACTCAGCCGCGCGATACCAATCTGGTAGTTCGTGATCAGGAATAAAGCCAGGAAAATGCACCACGCCGGTCAATCCCAACGCAGCAACTTGGGCAAAAATAGTCTCGTAATACCAACCCTTGCCCCCTGCGATGACAAGATGCACCGCTTGATCCGCTGGTGAAGCCTGTTGCCGCCACTGAGCAAAGGCAGCCAGCAGCACCGGCAGATTCTTACGCGGCTCCAAAGTACCCAAATAAAGCCAATAACGAGAGGGCAGCGCGTGTACAGCGCGAAACGCGGTTTCCTCTGCGGGTCTACCCGGTGTGAAGCGGCGATCAACGCCATTGGGCGCAACCAATATGCGCGTCTCATCCACACCCCAAACATTCGCCAAATCATCCGCAGTTTGGCGGCTCACCGCCACAATCTGCTTGGCCCGCGCCACACTGGCTCGACAAAGTGCCGTCAAATAGACACGCTTAAAAGGTGGGAAGAATTCCGGCAAGCGCAGAAAGCTGAGATCATGCACAGTGACAACGCCTGCGCGTTGCGTTGTCAAAGGCAGCACATTGACCAACCCATGCACCACATCTGCCTGGATGCGTCTCAACGCGCCAGAAAGAATGCCCTGCTCCCAGGCAATCCGGTAGGCTGGTTTTTCCAATGCGATTGAGCCGCGTTGAATCTCAATCCCTAATGGCTCGAAATCAGTGGCATGAAGAAACGCAGTAAAGCGATGCGGTGTGCTTCCCTCGACCACCATCTGCCCTAACGCGGCCAACAGATGGCGGCTGTAATTGCTCACCCCTGCGCTGCGATAGCTGGCTGCACTGCTCAACAGGTGGGCGTTAATTCCCACATGATATCCCCCAGCTCTAGCCATGCAGTTCACCAGCCTGTGGGATATTGCTTTGTGGGATATTTGGTTGTGAACGGCCCAGCGTATGATGAAGCGTCTGATAGATAGCCACTGTCTCAGCTGCGACCTGCTCCATAGTGTAATGCGCCAACACGCGCGCGCGTCCAGCTTGGCCCAACGTCAAACGCAGCGACGGATCGTCATGCAACTGCTGCAAGTATCCAGCCAGTGCGTCTACGTCACCCTCGGCAAAGATCAACCCAGCCTCACCGATCACATTGGGAATTTCGCCAGAATTACTCCCGACCACAGGTACAGCGCACGCCATAGCCTCGATCAACACACGACCAAACTGCTCTTTCCAGGTTGGCAACGTCCGGCTGGGCAGCACAAAGAGATCCAGACCGTGATAGAAAGCGGGCATCGCATGGCTTTCTATGCGCGCATCAAAGCGCACCTGGTCTGCAATGCCTAATTCAGCAGCCAGCGCCACCAACTTAGGACGTTCCTCACCCTCACCAACAAAGATCAGTTGCCATGCACCCTGTAATCTGGCACAGGCATGAAGCAGCAGATCCAATCCTTTTTCAGGCAGCAGTCCTCCCGCATAGCCGATGCGGAGAGGAGCATCGACCGCAGGTGAGGAGCTTACCGAACTCACGGCAGGACTAAAGATTTTCGGATCTACACCAAACTGAGGCAACACCGTCAAAGGCCCCTGATACCCCTTGAGACGCAGCACCTTTGCTGCATCTTGGTTGCCCGCCAGCGCATAGGAGGCGCTGTGATAATTTGCTCTTTCCCACCAAACGAAAGGAGGAGGGTACGACCGCAGGAGGTTCTGCCAGGTGAAAAAGAGCGATGGTATGCCCAATCGCCGCGCCATCCCCAGCGCCAAGTAGGTCGCTAGATTATAGGGTTCCTCATCCATGTGCAAGACATCAGGTCGCAGATGGGCGAGTTCGCGCGCCAATGTAGGATAACAGTGAAGATGGAAATTGCCGTTGAACCAAAGCGGAATCGTGCGGAGGGTATAGCCTTCGGTGTGGTACGCAGTCGCCACTTGACGACCACGCCGATCTCGCCAACTTGGCGGGACCAACACCGTTAGCTTTACCCCTCGGCGCGCGATTTCCTCAGCCTTGCGTTGATAGGCACCGACGACCAGTGCCTTACTTACCATCACAACATGCAGCATAGGAATCCATTGTACCCCAACCTAGCCCGAATGTCGTGGTTTTTGCCGCCAAACGGGTCTAAAATGGAGCAAATCAATTTGTTGGGAGTCCCAACAAACCAGCCCTTCCAGAGTAACAAACGGGAAAATCATGGACAGACGGTTGAGTGATATTCTGCAAGAGTATCTTACGTAGATATCCCACATGAAGACGCCGCCACGTCCCAATATCCCACACAATCGCCGTAATATCCCACATTTGCAATTCTAGTTAGGCGTTCTGGATCGGTTAGCCGCTGTTGCTTGGCCTACCTATGGGACATGACGACGGAGCCACAAAAAAGAGACGCTGAATTTTGTCAGCGCCCCTCTTTGCACTAGAAGTCTCTATTTGTCTGCCCAGGATACTTGGCCCAGGGTACTTGGCTTAGATTATTGAGGCGGCGTTAGTTCATGCCATGCAAATTCCAAAAACCCCTGGCTGTCCACCTGGGTATACTGCTCATCCACCACAGGTGTCGTACCATCACAGCGCCAGCTATAGACCGTTTCGCGCCCTGTGACAACAGCGGGAATAAAATCCGAGTCAGGCGTCTCTTGGCAATACTCGGCCATCGCCTCAGTAGGTTCTTGTGAAAGGTCGGCTTTGCCCAGACAAGGAATATTAGCGCCGACATTACAGG
>CAMPHP010000121.1 GCA_946885925.1 uncultured Litorilinea sp. | reverse complement strand
GGCCAAAGCCTGCCACCAGTAGGCCGCCCAGGATCCAACCCACCAATCCACCGTTGCTGCCATCGTCACGCATATTCCATTGAAAAACGGGGTTGTGCCACGCAAAAGCCCCAATTTGCAGCCCGAGTAGAACAAGTTCAGCCCCTAACAGGGCTTCTACGCTCCAATATCCGGCGCGGTCACCAAGCACCAGCACGCCGCCAACGACAATGAGGCTCAGCGCAACCAGGGGGGCCGTCCATCCGGTCATGGCAACCAGCCAAGGGAGTTCAGCGCTACGTAGAGAAAAAAAGAGGATTGCGCCCGCCACGGCAAGCGCCAGACCAACCAATTGCACAGTGAAGTGGTCTTGCCAGTTCACTCGAAAATCAAACAACGGTGGGGTATTTCGATTCATGCGGATCTCAGATTTTGCCATCGTTCCATCCCTCAACTACTGATGAGAGGCATTGCCATTAGACAGAGCCATTAGACAGAGCCATTAGACAGAGCCGACGGTTGTCTCCTCCGCATTTTTTGCTTCGGCTGGCTGAGAACCGGCTGCGGTAGGGATCATGTCGGCCCGACCATTTGTTTCGATGCCGTTTGCTTGTTCCATCTCCGTGAGCACTCGTGCCACTTGGCCGATGGCGACCCGTTGTTTGCGATAGAGGTCGCTTTCACTCATCGCCAAACGGTCAGCGATCTCACGTACCTTCCGCCCCTGGATAAAGCGCATCTCCAAAATGTTATAGAGCAGCCATTCCGGCGCGGTGAAATTTTGCTTGCCCTCAGGACGCAGCTTTTCAATCGCTGTCCCCAACACCAATCGCAAGGCTTTGGTTGGATTACTATCTGCTTGACTCAAGACGCCTCCCACTACCCGCAATTGCACGAGCGGGCTCCGCGTCAGCTTTGGACCACCCCAGTAGTGGCTCAACGCATCTTTGACCCACGCCTCGAATTCTGGACTATCCACCGGGCTAGGGTCGAGCAGAGTATTGGTAGCGGATGAATCGCTCTCCAACGAAAGGTAAGGTGACATGCTACGCATCTGTTGGATGCGGTCAATGTCCGGGATGATTTGACGAAGCGCATCAAAGACTCGCTGTTGAAGCTTACGATCCATCAAGGCTCGCGTCACCCGCTCCACCATCTGCTCGGTCACATCCACTTCATCTTGACTGAGCAGCGGCGTCTCTGTACGCGCTTTCACGCCTAAGATACCGGATACTCGCATCTCTCCGTCACCGTCTGGCTCGACCAAAGGCCAAATCCAAAATTGTGCGTAGGAGAGGGGCTGATATGCAGGCGCTTGGCGTTCGAGCGCCTTGCTCAGGGCATCACCCCAATCATCCACTGTGATGACTTGGTCGCGAGTACCCGTAGGGCCAACCACTGCTTCCAGAATTAAATCTGTGCCGACAACAGCCGCCACAAAGCCAGAAGGCACACGTAACAACTCGCAGAGTGCTGCTAGGTTGTTTTCTAGGAATTGGCGTAGATCACTGGTAGTCAACAGCCGGCGATCCAGTTCGCGCAGCCACGCAATTTCATCGCGATCTTCCCGATAGACAAGACGGTCAACCATTGATTTGGTTACGCTGAGAATTAGCTGGCTGAGGACAATCACACCCGTAATCACACTAAAGAGGATAATGTCGCGCGGCAAGCCCAAAAGCAGTTCGACACGGGGCAAGGTTAGCACAGCCAGGATCACACCAATCGCCACCAGCGGCCCGCGGAAAAAGAAGCGCAATAGCCGGTAGCGCACCACACGGTCAGGGGTCAACACACCAAAATAGGCGACCGTGTAAGCCATCACCACCAACATCATGGCAACAGCACAGTTTACCAGAATAGCAAGCATCAATACCAAAGTACTTGGTGTGCCATCGCCTGTTATACGATTAAACCCAATGAGATAGGGAAAGATGCCAACGCCAGGGGCAACAAAGGCGGCGAGCAGATAGCTGATGCGCTGGCGTGTGCGCTCGGTCAGACAGCGTTGGCGAGCCTTCCACAGATTCGCCAGCGACAGGCCGATTGCCACCGCAAAGTAGATGGCAAATAGCCAGAAATAAGGGCCAGCTTCTAAATAGCTAATCGGCGGGAGATAATGCACCTCGCCTACGATCAAGTCCGTAAAGAGCGCAGCCCCAGCACTGATGAGCGAGAGAACTACGCCTATGATCGCTATCCTGCGCCGCCTGCGTATGCGGTAATTTGTGGTACGCAGCACAGCCAGCGAAAAGAGGTAATAAGCTGCCGGCAATATGGCAATCCCCAGCCATTGAAAGCGCAGCCACCGATTAGCTGATGCAGCACTTACGACCCGATCGAGTGCCACTTCGCTGGCAAAGGTGATGACCACACAAGCCAAGAGCAGCGCAAACCATTGGGCTACAGCGTCGCGAAAGTTGTAGGTCAGGGTATAGGCTAACAAGGAGAAAGCCAGAATCACCACTACCGACGACAACGCAACATTTAGAAAATCTAGAACACCGGGGAGTCCGGCTATCAATTGGTCCATACCCTACCTATACTGCACCTATACTGCCGACTTTGCTCACTAACCCTAACTGACCCACTCCACTTGTTCATCAACCACGACCCACATCTTGCGCCGCTTCTTCAAATCCAGCTTAAACCCACCACCGACCATAGGAGTTCGGCGGATATGCAGCCGGAGTTCAGCATCATTAAGCGTGCGAAACTCAATCGGTTCCATTTCGATCAAAGGCCCCTCGGTAGGAGGAGCCGGTTCATCAGGCATCAACCACAAAGTCTCGCCCTCAAAACCCAAATCCCCTTCTACCTCGGCAGCATGACCGCGAATCCGCAGATGCGCCGCATGACCATCAGCATTAGGTTCCAAGTAGCGCCGCTGCCCCAACTTATGCACCAAGACCGTACGCCGGATGCGGATCGTATCTGGTTCTTGCGTATCGGCACTGCCATAGTAGCGTGCCAAGGCATAGGTAGGCCCAAAGGCATTTTGCTGCCCCAGGAGGCGCAAGAGTTCCTCGCGCACGCCGCTCCACTTATAGCGCCATTCCTTTGTCTGGATTTGGTCACCATACTCCAATAGTTCCAGCGTGGCTTCCGCACCTAACCGGCTGATAATCGCAACAGGAGAGAGGCGCGTTGGATCTTGTTTGAGGCGCGCAAGCAACACATCAGGAGTGGCCTCCGTATCATCCGGCATAAGAAAGGCGCGGCGCGTGCTAAAGCTAAAGAAAATGCCCAGAAACACGCCCCCGATCAACAGCACCATCAGCGTCCATGCTACGGGATCCATTGACTCAACAATGCGCGCCCATGAGGGCAAATTGATCCCATCCCACCACTGTTGAAGGTATTCCAGTAATTCCGACATAGTTCAGACCACAACGAATTCAATAGGGTAAAGATATGGCGAGTAGATGTCACCATCTTTATGGATATACGTCTACCACCCCAACTTGAGATTTTACCACATGCGCCAGAATTGGACTGTACATGCACATCCCCTCTTCTTGCAACCTTATGTCATTTCCCACACCCCTTTGCTCGCATTTATAATAGCTGATGAATGCTAGCTCTCTTTTGCTCAACTCTCGCTCACTGGATCGGCTTAATCGTCTATGTTTGGCTCAACCACTCTTTTGCCCTTTACACCCATTACCACGAATCTTGCCATAGGAACGCCTGCCCCTGCTGGATGGCAACGCATCAACGAATTACCCTTGGTGATCCTGGTTGGCGTAACAGGTGTAGGGAAGAGCACCTTGCTCGCTGAATTTTCCAAGCATCTCTCGTCATTTCTGCTGCTACCCGACCGCCGCCAGCTCACCGACCAGTTGATCATCAGCTATATGCAAGCGCTGGACGGTGTCCCGATTGCGCCGGTCACAGATCGGAGCCAACGCTTCGCCTATACCCGCCGCTATCGCGAGCAATATCCTGGTGGTATGGCCCATGCCCTGGCACAGCTTTGGATCAGCAATGAGGCTCCCACCAATCTTCTAGTTTTCGACGGGTTGCGCGGTGACAATGAGGTGGCTTATGCCGCGGACGCCTTGCCCCAAGCACGCTTTGTGATGCTCGATGCACCCGATGTTGTGCGTGTCCAACGCTTGCTGCAACGAGGCGATGTCTTTGACCATATTAACCTGACCACATCCACAAACATAGGGGCGAATGCCGCCAGCTTTGCCAGCCTGGGGGTGCCAGAGGCGGCGACGATCTTCACAGCAGCCGCAGAGCAGATGCTATTCAGCGCGGTGCAACAGGGTATCGTCAGCAGCGATGAATTGCGCGCCAAACTCCAAATCGTTATCGAGGAGCGGCGCAGCTATGATCCTGCTGCCACCTTAGCCGCCTTGCAAACTCACGCGCCGGAACGCACACTCTACTTGGACACCGTGACTCACAGCCCTGATGCAGTAGCCGCCCAGACCATCGCCTGGTTAAATCTCTAGCCGGAACAACTCCTATGTCAAATCAAACACCCTTGACTATTGCCGCAATCGAGACAGTCCCTTTCCATCTGCCCATGCACGGGGCATTGCAGTGGGGCAAGAATAGCAGCTTTGCGACTGTGAGCCATGTCGCTGTGCGCGTGCTGCTGAGTGATGGCAGCGAGGGGTGGGCCGAAGCGCCCCCCCGCCCAACCATCTATGGCGAAACGATCCACAGCATTCCCGCGGCCATCCGCCATGAACTCCTACCCCGCCTCCAGGGGCTACCTGTTTGGGATGAAGATGCATCGCCAGGGGGCAAATTGTGGACAATGCCAGCGTTGCAGCGCTTCCAGAGCCGTCTTCACGAACTCAAAAACAACCACACGGCCAAAGCCGCCATTGACATGGCATTGCACAGCGCATTGGCTCAGCACCGCGGCATGAGCCTGCTCGACCACTTGCTCGACGGTCAAGCGCGCCAGAGTGACCAGTTACGGGTTAGCTATATTTTGGGCATTGGCGACCATGATACTGTGTTGGAAGAAGCACGCCGCGTGGTGGATCAAGGAGTGCGCGTGCTCAAGGTAAAGGTGGGGCGGACGTGGGGAGAGGATATTGCGCGCATCCGTGACCTCCAGGCTGAACTTGGCCCAACGGTTGACCTCTATGCCGATGCCAACGAATGTCTGGAAGCGCCCCATGCAGCGGCCCAACTCGAACAATTAGCCGAATTAGGGCTGCACTACTGCGAAGAGCCGCTGCCTGTAGAGCAGATTCCGGCGCGGGCGATGTTGCGCGCAGGCCAACACCTACCACTCATTGCCGACGACAGTACCTTTACGCTGCGCGATCTCCAGCGCGAACTAGCCTTTGACACCTTTGATATTCTCAATATCAAAACTGCACGCACTGGCTTCACCGAATCCGCTGCCATGCTTGCGCTCGCCCGCGCCGCCAACAAAGGTGTGATGATCGGTTCCCAGGCCAGCGCCGGATTGGGCACGCTCCATGCTGCGATCTTTGCCTTGCTTCCTGGCATTGACCATCCTTCCGAGTTGAGCTTTCCGTTGAAACTGCGCGCCGACATTCTAAACCAGCCCTTGCCCATCACAAACGGCTATTTAGCAGTAGAGGATCTACTTAACACGCACCTGGATCCCGCCGCACTTGCGGCCAAGCTTGCCCTGGCTTGATGCTCTCGTCTCGTTCCTCAAGGGAACTGCCATGACTTCCAGCACTACTGGCCCTAGCATTACTGGCCCAGTGAAAATTACCGGTCCTCTATCTATTGCCGATCTTTTGGACCGCACCTTTCGGGCCTTACGTGCGCGCTTTGGCGTCTTGATGCTCTCCGCAGCCATTGTCATGGTGCCAGTGGGACTGCTGGCATCCTTAGTAACTGGGCGCTTTATGACCGGCTACTTTGACCTTTTGGAACTTGCCACGCTCCCTCCTGATGCTGCACAGCCAGAACTCGAAGCGTTTTTTGGTGAGTTTGCAGGCTACTTTGGTGTGCTGATGCTGCTCTTGTTGTTCAATCTTCTCGGCACAGTCCTCGTCAATCTCATGTCGATCTATCACATCGATCGCTTTTTGCATGGAGCCTCTTCCACGGTGAGTGAAGGGTTGCACGTGGCGTTGCGCCGTATCTTACCAATGATTGGGATGCGGTTTTTGTACCTGATGGCAGCTGGCACGGCGACAGTTGCAATTGCGTTTGTCGTTGCGCTTCTCTTTGCCCTTGTTGCCCTTGTCTTTAGCGGTGCAATGGCTGGAATCGGTAATGAAAGCGCCAGCGCGATCTTAATCGTCGGTTTCGTTCTTCTCTTTATCGTCGGCTATTTCGTGCTGATCCTGCTTGTGCTCGCCCCTATCGTCTATTTTGCGGCGCGCTGGGTAGCAGCAGGGCCAAGCTTGGTCATTGAGGGATTAGGGCCAGTGAAGGCACTTGGGCGCAGTTGGGCATTGACCAAAGGAAGGCTTTGGCGTTGTATCATCTTTATCGTGCTGCTCTCCATCTTTAGCGCGGTCGTCATTAGCCTGCCCCTGGCAGTAACTCAGCAAGTCGCCATGATCCTGCTGCCATCGCAGTTGGATCTGATCTTGGTCCTCTCGACCGTGGCGGGGTATCTGCTCAACCTTCTCTACCAACCCTTCTATGCCACAGGGGTCGTCATGCTCTATTACGACCTGCGCGTGCGCGCCGAAGCCTATGATGTAGCCCTGCGTGTTGCCGCCTTGGAAGACGAACTTGCCAAAGATGCTACGGCTGCTTAAGCTTTGCCTGCTTAATCTCTGGCGCGATTCCCTCTGGCTGGCGTTCCTCTTACTGCTAAGCGCCGCCACGCTGCGCGCCCAATCTCCAAGCCGTACCCTCACGCTAGCAGAATATCGAGCCGAATTAGAAGAGGCCACTACCCGCTTGGAGTCAATCCCAGCCACGGCTAGCGATACCGACATCTTGGTGGTGATCAAGGAGTTGGATGACAACCTCACCACCATTGCCGCCGTAGAATTTCCAACAGGCGAGCAGGTACAGACAGCCTCGCTCCTGACCGATTTGGCGCAGCTTCCCCCTGAAGATTTAGCGCAAGACGCAGAAACGCAACCTCCACGAGAAATCGCCCTGGCGAGGTTGCATGGGACATTGGTGCAGATCGACACGTCTATTCACGATGAGACCGCGGCACGTTTGGCCCTGCTCGGCCAAATATTGGCTCGACCAGAATTCAACACACCCGTCAGCCTTTTGGATCGGTTTCTACAGTGGCTCGAAAACCTAATACGTGATCTTCTTCCCGAATCTCAGTCAGGCACAGGCGCGGGATGGCTTGCGCTCCTGGCGCGCTTGCTGCCGTGGATCATCACCATTGTCCTGGTTGCTGTGCTGATCTGGCTCTTGAGCTATTGGTTGCAACGCTTCTTGCGTTCCTTTGTCACTGACAGCCGCGTAGATGCGCTGGGCAGCGATGATGATCTCCCGCGCACCGCAGCAGAAGCGCGTGAACAAGCACGCACCGCGGCGGGATCGGGTCACTACCGTGATGCGGTGCGCCGTCTCTATCTCGCGGCGTTACTCCAACTTTCCGAACACCAACTGATACCTTATGAACGCAGTCTCACCAACCGCGAGGTACTCGTGCGTGTTGCCCCGGATTCGCCCATTCGCCCCCACCTAGAGCCAGTCATCGCCACCTTTGACCAAGTCTGGTATGGTGTACGCGAGCCGGATCACGCGACCTTCACTGCCTATGAGCAAGCCATAGATGCGTTAGCC
>CAMPHP010000120.1 GCA_946885925.1 uncultured Litorilinea sp. | reverse complement strand
ACCAAAGATTATGCTCGCCAGGCCACCCAACCCGATCAGCCACCGATTTCCTGCTGGCTGATCCGACGCAGCAAAGGCAGCGATAATGGAAAAGATTCCATCTACCAGCGCATAGGCCCCAAACAGCAACACGAGCACAGCAAGGGTCAGCCCCGGCCACAAAAATGCCAGTATGCCAAAGAGAATAGCGGCAATCCCACGAATCAGCAATACCCACCAGTTGTCCGCAAGTATCCTTAACATTGAACGTCTCCTTCTTAAATAGAACGGATTCCACATGTAGGACACATTCGACGTAACAATGCACTGGCATTAGGCAGTTCATCACCGGCGCTGCTTACTCTGCCAAATACCAGACTACATCCAGAGGTGTTGATTGCACATAAGAGAAATCAATCCTGTCATGCACAGACCACGATAAGTGGGGGTACAAGCGGGGGTAAATGGGGGGAATAAATGATTGCAAAGATTACTGTATCACCGGACCATCATAGCACTAGCCTATCGCAAGACTATCATAAGTAGTACCAATAATCTACCAGCCATGTGTCCAGGGTACATCTCACGGTGGGGCCGGAACGCTGCCATCTCCCTCCTAGGTCGGGACAGGCTTGGCGGCACTTCTCACAAATGGCACTGCTAGCAAGGCTTGTCCTCGTAAGGAATGCTGGCGCTCCGGCCTACGCCCCAACCTAAAATGCATCCTATGTCCAGCTTATTCACGGGACAACCTCCAAATGATGCGGTGCGCTCGTCGAGGAAGCACCATTTTCATAGACCAGACGCTGCGTCATCACATAGCTGCCGGTGGTTGTGGGCGTCCATGCTAGCGTGTAGAGTGGCCCAGTGCTCTGTCCAAGCAGTTGATCATTGGCATAGAACTCCACACGTTCTACTGGCCCATAGACAGAGGATGTATTCGTAGCAAGCGTAACTGCTTCATTTACCTTCACCTGAGCACCCTTGGCTGGCGAAATCAGTTCTACCGCGGCATAGGGGAGATCAAAGGGGGCTTCGCGCTCATCAATTTGGAGCAAATAGGCAACCAATTGGTCAACGGCTTGTGGATTCTCGGCCAAAATGGGTGGAAGATCTGTATGCACCCCCAGTGGGTCGCGCGTAGTCAAAAGTGCCTCTAGCGTGGGGGCAGAGCCATCGTGAAGATAGGGTGCAGTGAGCCATAAGCCGCGCAGCGTCGGTGTGTCGAGACCCGGCAGTGGCCCTCCCAGCCGTTGTCCAGAGGCGGCATTTTGCGAACCTACTTGATGCATTAGACCGGAAGGGCTGTCGGTAAATTGAGGGCCGCCATGACACGCAGCACAACCGGCTTCGGCAAAAACAGCTTGGCCTGCTTGCCCCTCAAGGGTCAAACTGCCATCAGCCGCGCGATAGGGACTCAGGGGCAATGTACGCAGAGAATCTATATAGGCGGCGAGTGCGTCTAGCTCAGGACTAAGCCCTGCTTTGGAGTCACCCAAAGGCGTATTGCGCGTGCCTTGGTTCAAGAGATCATCGGGTATAAACCCCCGTCCGCCAAAGTTGGTGCGGATGTCATGCTCGAAGTCCTGTATTTCATCAAAGTTGGCGCTCCAATGGAACGCTCCATGACCCACAGCCCCCTTGGCGAGAAGCGAGATCGTATTCCGCATCCCTTCTCCTTCGGCAGTACGATCCCAAATCATTCCATCCTCGCGGCTGTCATAGTGGCAGGAGGCACAGGCCATATAACTATCGCGGCTCATACGGGGATCGGCGGCGTTATAGAAAATCTGCTTGCCCGCTAACACGTCAGGCGGGGTCTGATCATCTGCCACTGTCACGATTTCACTGATGCGTTGTGGCGAGGCAGCATCACGGCTGAAAAACGGACTAAGGTCATACACCAGCACACTACGAGTTAGCCAACTATCAACAAAAAGCTTGCTCCCATCCGCAGTAAAGACGAGTCCTTGCGGCGCATGCCCGACCTCATCAATTGAGGTGACTAGTTGGCGTGTATAGCTATCAAGAATGTCTATGCTGTTATCTCCTTCGAGCACTGCAAAGAGATAATCACCAAGCGGGCTAAAACGCAGAGCAACCGGGCCATCCTGATCGTTGAAGTCATAACGATGGGCGGGATCCTCTTGGTTGGAGACAAGGTCAACCGTCGCCAGGATAGAGCGCACAGTGGACTCAAAGGTCAAGGGTTGCCCATCCAGATGCTGACCACGAGCAATGTTGGCTTTGCGCGCACCGATCCAGAGTTGATCCCCGGCGGGTGAAATCACGGCGGTAGCAAGGCCGTTGGGAAGACCGCGCCCGCTAGCCTCGGTGTCCGGGCCAGGATCATAGGCCAGCGGAATTCGCTGGCCTACTTGCCATGCAACTGGATCAATCTCAATCACTTCACCCGTGCTTTGTTGTGGAACTTGCTGTATTGCAGAGATAAAGCGCGTGACAAAGAGACGTTGACCGTCGGCGCTCAGTGCCAGGGCACGTGGCGTGGGGCCAACATCAAGCGTACGGAGCACCGAACGGCTGGCTGCATCTAATTCGATAACTTGGCCCATCGCTTGCAAGCTCACATAGGCGCGAGCCTGGCGCGGGCTAAATACAATGCCATAAGGTTCGCTACCTGACTGTAGCGCAATCGTGGAGAGTACCGCGCGGGTATTGGCATCAATCACGCTGATCGTGGCATCCATCTGGTTGACACTCCAAATTGTGCCGTCAGGAGCCTGTGCCAAAGTGCGTGGTTGGCGTCCTACAGCCACCTCGCCCATCTTCTTGAGCAGCACAGCGTCAATTACTGTCACGCTGTCATTGTCGGGGTTGACCTTCCAAACTTGAGTACCCGATCGGTCGAGGATGATCGTGGATGAATTTTGGGGTTGGCCGGATGTGGGTGGGCGATAGATAGTCGCGCGGGTCGTGCAGGCTGTGGCCCCAGCGCGGCTATCCCCAGCGCGGCTATCCACGATAGCTCGCACACTGTAACGCCCAGGCTCATTGTAGGTATGGCTGGCGGTCGGCGCTAGGTTCGTCTCACCAATCGGTGTCCCATCGCCATAATCCCAACGCACTGTGGCGTCCTCGGGAGCATCAGTCACCTGCAAGCTCAAATCCAACGGAACACCTACAGCAGTGAGTGAGGGGGGCGCAATGGCACACCAGAACGATTTGCCCACCGTTTCGCCAGTCGCAAAGGTCGCCTGAAAGGTAGTAGGAACGGCATTCCCCATCACATCACGAATTCCCCCTGCGGGCACGACAACCTCGTAGGTAGTGTCAGGAGCCAATGGTTGTGAAGGGGTAAAATTAACAATGCCACTCTGGGTGCTATAGATCCCCTCAATCGCATCACCCGCCTGGGCACGGACAATAAAGGTTTCGCTGTTGACGCTGCTAAGGTCAACCATATCGGTGAATGTGAGACCAATACGCGTAATGCGTGATTGATTGGCCGCGCCATTCAGCGGAACGACCATATTGACCACAGGACCGTTGGTATCTGCTTCGGCCTGATGGGGTGCGATAAAGCTACCGTTATCGTGATCATCGCTGATGACGACCAGATTGCCCACTGCCACCACAAAGTCCTCGTCACTGTCGCTGAGATTAGACGAGGCACTTCCCACTGTACGGTAGTCACCATCGCGGCTGACATCCACCTTCATATAATGATTGGAAGCCCCGACATGAGCAAAGCCATCCTGAATCGTCAAATAGCCCCCGCGGCCTCCAAGCGCAACCGAGCCGACATAACGCAACTGGTGAGGGTCACTTATGTCAAATCCATGCAACTGGTCATCTGTCCCCGCGGCATAAAGCCGGTATCCATTGAGCATCGAGCTATAGGAGGGTGGTGCATCACTCACCCGTGCGGTCAACAGTGTAGGATTGCGTGGGTCGCTGATATCGAGGGTGGCATACCCCTGACCATCATTGGCACTGGCAACCAACAAGTTACCTATGGCGAAAATGGAGCCAACGCGAAAGCCTCCTAATTGGCTGGGCGGAATCGGATTCGGCGCATCCTCCCGATCTACTAATCGTGGCTGCGTTGGGTCTGTGGTGTCTACGATATAAATCCCATTGGATGCGCCACTGACATAGAGATAGGGCGCTTGCCATGCCAACCACCATGCACCGTGGCTGTAGCCTGGGCTAATCCCTGGTAACTCCAACTGGCTCACGGGTGAAGGTTCGCTCATCTTCGTCCAATCCCAAATCTCAATGCCATCCACAGCCAAATGCGCGGCATAGGTACGCCCATCCATTTCAGCAAGCGCGATAGCGTGCTGCTCGGTGAAGTGATCGCTTTCGGTACGTGAGATTAACTTGGGCGCGGCAGGGTCGCTCAGGTCATAGACGGCACTCCCCGCTTGCGGGTGCGCGCTGCCAGACGAATAGACCTCGACCACATACCCTTGGTGAACGACAACACTGCTATGTTGTTGAGGAGCGCCATTGCCGCCATTCAGCCCGCCTTGCACACGCATCACCTGTTCTGCGCTATAGGTGTGGTTGGCGATGTGGGTACTCTGGGCACGAGCATGAGGGGTGGCGATGATAAACCACCCGGCGAGGAGTAGGATGGCAATCCGGATATAACGAAAGAGATGCACTGTTGACATGAGAGCTATGCCAGATTTAACAAACATGTAGCAGTCTAAAGCCTCAGAATGCTAAAGGGTGGCAAGATAAAGTTTCAGCAGATGCAGCCATCATAGAACATAGCGCATAGATGCGCCAAGTAGATACGTTTCAGGTTGGGCGCACGGACCGGGGACGCTAGCATCTCTGCTGGCAATGCTTGGCGGCATCGCCGCGTTCCGGCCCCACGCATGAGATACACCCGCGCCAAGCAGCATAATTGCAAGTGGGCACTGCCTACTGCTATAGTGACTCCAATTGACCACGTTCCTCCAAAAATCACAGGCAAAAACTACCAATAAGAATCACAGAAAGGGTGGTGCACCCATGACTGTTGCTGGGACAGGGAGTACAACAAGTCAGGTTAGGCCGTTATGGCTCCCTCATGACCGCTACTTCAGCCCCGATCCAGCGCAAAAGCGCGTGGCGCTGGAATTGTATGAACAGGTGGCGAACCTGCCACTTATCTGTCCTCATGGTCACGTTGACCCGCGCGTCTTTGCCGACCCGGATTACCAATTTGGTACGCCAGCCGACCTGCTCATCATCCCTGACCATTATGTCTTTCGCATGTTGTACTCGCAAGGAATCGGGCTGGAGCAGTTGGGGATTCCCGCGGCCGACAGTAGCACGGTGGAGCAAGATCACCGGCGTATTTGGCAGCTATTTGCCGACCACTATTATCTCTTTCGTGGTACACCCACAGGCATGTGGCTTTCGCATGAACTCTATGATCTCTTTGGTGTGCGCGAGCAGTTGACCAGCATCACGGCACAACGCATCTATGACCAAATTGAACAAAAGCTGAGTACACCAGAATTTCGCCCGCGTGCGCTCTATGAACGTTTCAACATTGAAGTGCTTTGCACAACCGACCCAGCCACGTCCCGGCTGGAGCATCATCAAGCCATTCGCGATTCAGGTTGGACAGGCCGGATTCTGCCCACCTTCCGGCCAGACGCAGTAGTAAGTTTGGATTCTCCCACTTGGAAACAAGAGATTGACAAGCTAGCTGAGGTCTCAGGCACCGACATAACCAGCTATGCCCGCTATATTCAAGCATTAGAATCTCAGCGTACATTTTTCAAGCAAATGGGTGCAACCGCTACTGATCATGCAGCATTAACGCCCTATACAGAACTACTAGAACCTATGGCAGCAGAAGCGCTTTTGCAGCGAGCGTTGCGTGGTGAAGCCGATGGGCAGGATACCGCCCGTTTCACTGCTCATATGCTCATGGAGATGGCGAGGATGAGCATCGAGGATGGGCTTGTCATGCAGCTTCATCCAGGTTCATTCCGCAACCATAACTACCCGCTCTATGAACGTTTTGGCACTGACATGGGTGGAGATATTCCAACAGCGACCGAGTATACGCGTAATCTGCGACCGCTGCTCAATCGATTCGGCAATACGCCAGGTTTTACCCTCATCCTCTTTACGCTGGATGAGACAACTTTTAGCCGGGAGCTTGCGCCGCTGGCGGGCCATTATCCGGCGGTGCGTTTGGGGCCACCCTGGTGGTTCCTTGATAGTTGGAATGGGATGACGCGCTTTCGTGAGGCTGTGAACGAAACAGCAGGGCTTTATAACACGGTAGGCTTTAATGATGATACACGCGCCTACCCCTCAATTCCTGCTCGCCATGACCTAGCACGACGCGTGGATGCAAACTGGCTGGCTGATTTGGTCGTACGTAGTGTGATCGACATAGAGGATGCATACGAAATGGCTTATGCGGCAGCCTATCAATTGGCAAAGGACGCCTACAGGCTGGGATAGTTTCTGGAGAAGAGAAGAGCGAATTGATTTAAGCAGGTATCAATTGACCGTCTCAATTGACCGTCTCAATTGACCATCAATGGTGAACACTGTATAGTTGGCATCAAACTAGGCAGACACTGGATTAAGAGCAAGATCGCGCCAATATAGCTATGCCGAATAGATCCGGCACAAATAGCCTTCGGGCAGAAAGCAGAAAAGACAATGGCAGCTAATGAAACCGTAGAACACGGTGTTGTCGTAAAGCTCGAATATACGTTGCAGATCGAAGACGAACTGGTTGAAAGCACCGACGAAGAAGGTCCCATTGAGTTCCTACATGGATACGGCGAAATCATCCCCGGACTAGAGGCAGCACTCTACGGGATGCATGTGGGTCAGGAGAAGGATGTGATCGTTGACCCGGAAGATGGCTATGGCGAATATGACGCCGATGCCTTCGAAGAGGTGCCACTGGATATCTTTCCCGACGATATGGATCTCAGCCTGGGTATGCCGGTCGAACTCTATGACGAGGACGCAGACGAGACTGTTGAAGGGTTTATTGCCGAGATCCGCACCGACAGCGTAGTCGTTGATCTCAATCACCCGCTCGCCGGAGAGACGTTAAATTTCCATGTCAAGGTCGTAGGGTTGCGCCCTCCCACACCCGAAGAGTTGGAGCATGGACATACCCATTCTGCCGATGGGCATGAGCACGACGAATAAAGTACCGCGCATGTAAAATTTTTCACATTCACTAGGCAAGAATGCAGAATTCCATGCGTAAATAAATCCAACTTGACCACCTTGGATCTTGTGTGTATACTCGCGTGTGCAAGACGCTGTAAGTTCTGTTCCGGATGTGCAAGCACCGCCCAGACTTAACAAGTCTGGGCGTTTTAGCGTTAAGGCATTTTGGAAGCAAACTGGCGTCATAAGGTTTTCCTTCCCACACACTTTGGAGGCTTTCAAAATGGCGAATCGCGAAGTCGGTACAGTCAAATGGTTCAACGATCAAAAAGGCTTTGGTTTTATTGCCCGCACGGATGGGGCGAAGGACGTATTCGTCCATCATTCTGCAATCCTAGGCACTGGCTATAAGTCATTGAAGGAGGGCGAACGCGTCGAGTTTGAAGTCGAAGAGGGTCAGAAAGGCCCCACGGCTGTCAATGTTCAGCGTTTGGGTGCCTAATCCACTTAATTTGTCCAACAAAAGTAGAAAGTGGGCCTTGCGCATGCGCACGGGCCAGTTTCGTCTTTGATCCAGCTTTGCACAACCAGTTCGTTTGGTCCTAAAAGTCTAAACCCACGGG
>CAMPHP010000119.1 GCA_946885925.1 uncultured Litorilinea sp. | reverse complement strand
ACACTACGCTGTTGCCCGCGCACCAGGGCAGAAGTTACTGTCCATACGCGTCAACGGTCAGCACAATACTATCCTGATACCGGTACCGGCTCTTGGTACCACAAGCCATCGAAAGGCAAAAAATTGAGTACGAAAATGAATACGCAGACAGCGCCAACAGCAGCATCCTATGAAGGCTGGCGCAAGTTGGTTGTCCAATATCAGCAACCAGACCTTCGCACTGCTGTCTGGCAAGTGATCAACTCCTTTGGCGGACTGATCGTGACGTTGGTCCTGATGTACTTTAGCCTAAGGATTGGCTACTGGCTGACACTCCTGTTGTCGCTACCTGCGGCGGGTTTCTTGGTACGTATCTTTATCATCCAACATGACTGTGGGCATGGCTCCTTCTTCAAGGAGCGCAGAGCCAACAATATTGTGGGGACTCTTTGTGGCTATCTAACCTTGATTCCCTATAAATTTTGGCGCAAATCCCATGCGATCCACCATGCCCATCATGCGGAATTGGAAGAGCGCGGTATTGGCGATATATGGACCATGACTGTAGAAGAGTATCTGGCCGCTGGCTGGTTCAAGCGTGTCTGGTATCGTATCTTTCGCCATCCAGCCTTTCTCTTTACCATCGCCCCCACCATCAACTTTGTCGTCCTCTCCCGCCTCACCTTAGGCGGTGATAACTCTTGGCACAATGGCGAAAAGGCATCGGTATGGTGGACTAACATCGTCATCTTCAGTTGGGTTGCAATCGCCAGTTACCTTCTTGGCTTTGGCACATTCTTGCTGATCTACGGTCCGATTGTCGTCGTTGCATCAAGTGTGGGCACTTGGCTCTTTTATGTACAACATCAATTTGAACGTACCTATTGGGAGCACACGCCAGAATGGGATTTCACGCTAGCCGCCTTACAGGGCAGTTCCTATTATGAATTACCTAGCCTCCTACAGTGGTTCACAGGCAATATTGGCTTCCACCATATTCATCACCTCAGCCCTCGCATCCCCAACTACAATCTGCAAAGATGCCACGATGAAAATCCTATCTTCCAGCAAGCAGTACGACTGACTATTGGTGGCAGCCTTCAAACTGTCTGGTTGGTGTTATGGGATGAAGAGAGAGAGCGCCTCGTCACCTTCCGCGAGGCACTAGAAGCAAAGCGCGCATCAGTCACCGCCCCAACACTAGCACCAGTAGGTGAAGGTTGATGTGGCAGAGACTAGCATCCATATACAATGCGTGCATATGCAATACGAATGTAAAATACGAATGTAATACGAGGGAAGAACACAGGGGAATATAAGAAATCAATCAAAGTATGGAGTTGTTTTCTTTGAGTAATCGTGGTAGTCTGAGCTACTCGCGGATTCTAAAACATTGGGGAAGCCGCTTACCCGCCTCAAACAGGCAAATCAGGAGAATCATGGAAATCAAGGTTTACGTCGGCGGATTATCGTACGACACAACAGAGGATGGGTTAAGCGCCCTCTTTGCGCAAGCAGGCACCGTCAAATCTGTTCATATCGCTACAGATCGAGACACAGGCCGTTCACGAGGTTTTGGCTTTGTCGAACTGGGCAGCCAAAGCGAAATGGACAAGGCAATCCAGATGTTCAACGGCAAGGAGTTTGAAGGCCGCACACTCACTGTAAACCAGGCCAAGCCGCGTGAAGAGCGAGGCGGTGGCGGTGGTCGCGGCAGCTTCGGTGGTGGCAGTCGTGGCGGCGGCGGCTACGGTGGAGGTGGCTACGGGGGTGGCGGCTATGGCGGCGGCAACCGTGGTGGCGGTGGCTATGGCGGCGGTAGTCGCGGTGGCAACCGTGGTGGCAGTGGCAACCGCGGCGGTGGTGGTCGCGGATACTAACAGTGTTGGCGCATAGTTTCACGCGTCAACGCGATTAGCACATTTTCCATAGAGAATTAGGGGCAGAGCTTCGGCTCTGCCCTTATTGTTTAGTTTGCTTTTGTTGAGCGTTTTTGTGTTGCTGGAATTGCTTTGGAAAGAATGGAGAGGAAATACGCTTCTTCCAAAAATGCCGCCAATAGATTACGGGGCTAAGCCTACACCCAAATCTTGCGACTTGGATGTTCCCCCGATACGGCTTAGCCCCGTAATTCAATTATAACACTACTTATTCAAAAAGGGAATATGCGATCCCGTGAAAGAAACTTACAATCTATTAACACACTTGTGCACGGAGTTGGCATATCTCATGATCTGACACCAACTCCGCTTAGGTAATATGCGCCCCCTGCGTATTGACATAGACTGCGTAAAGCGACTGGCTCGCCGTCATAAAGAGCCGGTTGCGCTTTGGACCGCCAAAGCAAAGATTCGAGGTAGTCTCCGGCAGTTTAATCTGGCCGATGCGCTCGGCATCAGGTGCAAAGACATGGACGCCATTCCCTTCATCACCGACCCATGCACCAGTGGCCCAGATGTTGCCATCAATATCGGCGCGCACACTATCGGGTCCGACATGGAGTTCGTCAAAAGTCATGTCACTGAATACCTCCCCATTCTCCAACGTCGCCTCGTCCACAACATCCCACACTTTGATATCGCCTGGCCCTGTGTCTACAACGAAAAGCCGGTTGTAGTCGTGTGAAAAACAGAGACCATTTGGCTTGTCAATCTCATCCGTTACTATCTCCACGACACCAGTGGTGGGATCAATACGATAGACCGCCTCTTTCAATTCAATCTCAGCTTTATTGCCTTCGTAATTCCCCATGATTCCATAGGGCGGATCGGTAAACCAGATGCTTCCATTTGGATGGACAACAACATCGTTCGGAGAGTTCAACGGTTTGCCATCATAACTATCCGCTAACACCGTCACACTGCCATCATGCTCATAGCGTACCACGCGCCGTCCCGAATGCTCGCAGGAAATCTGACGCCCTTCCCAATCAAATGTATTACCATTGCTGTTGCCCGATGGATCGCGAAAGACGCTTACGTGCCCGTCATCATCCAACCAGCGCATCTGCACGTTATTCGGGATGTCACTCCAAACCAAGTAGCGCCCCACCCCATTCCAGGCTGGTCCCTCTGCCCATAATGTTCCTGTGTACAGGCGCAGAATGGGAGTATTGCCGATCTTGGCAGTAAAGCGCTCAGGGTTATGCACAATCACATCTGGTTCCGGATAAATTGAAGGTGGCGCATCCGGGCCATAGTCGCGAGCAACGGTCGACTGTGCAAACGCCGACTGTGCAAACGTAGCGGCTCCCGCCGCAGCAGCCGCTGCTTTGAACAAGGTACGCCGCGAGAACATCCCATTCTGCTGTTGCCCTGTGGATTCTGCTTGGTTCATGGCTGATTCTCCCTTAGTAGATAGACAAATTTTCGCCTTTAATCCTTTAACTACAAGCAGCACACTGACTGATTGCTCACGATGGGATCGGACAAATGGCATAGCGTCCGTTCAGGTGACCTGATCACCTTGCCTTGGGAGATGGGCAATGTCTAGCCTGGGGAAGCAGTGAAGGTTTTGGGATGCGCGAAAAAGAAGGATGCCTCTTGGCAGCGATGAGTTGGGCAAGCACAGCCCGTGGAAAGGTCGCCTTGATTCTATATTACCTTTACATCTATATCACCTTTACAACATCATGTGCAGGAAGCAAGACCTGCTTCTTCGCTGGCACAATCCAACGACGCCAAGCCTCTAATTTAGCGTGTACAATCTCGATGCTAACAGGCTTGACGATGTATTCGTTGGCCCCTACCTCATACACTTCCAAGGCATATTCCTCATCCTCTATCGAAGAGACAACGAGAATTGGGGTGTTTGTAAAGGCGCGGAGACGAAGACAAGTCCCTAAAACTTCGCTCATTGTACTGATTTCCGCCTCAATGATGATAATGTCAAAACTAGCAGCCACATAGGACGATATCGTCTGCCGATGAGTGATTGTGATCGAATAAGCCTTCTGTAGGCGATGCAGACCTGCTAGCCAGGACGCGGTCGCGTCACAGTGGTCACTCAGAAACAGCACTTGATGTATGTTCATTTTTTGCAACTCGCTTTCCCTAGTAGCAGACAGAAAAGTGGACGGCAGAAGAGCGGCAGATAGAGCAGCAGAAATCGGCTTGCTATGCACATCCGCGCCTCACATTCTTTCGTTATGTACAGTACTACGGCCATCAAACTGTACACTTTGCGAAAATTGAAACGCCTATATCAATTTTTAATTGGAGCGCGTCTATTGTAGAGGTTCAAGCGTATATACTCTATACGACAATTGACGTAGCTATATCAGACATTTTTCAGATCACATCCCTACTACATTTCTACTAGATTTGCCCTACGGTATATGTACGATTTCCAGACATTTGTCTTGATAGTGCTAAACCCGACAGACAATGCCTAACGTTGACTTTTTACTCTATCAAACTCGTTATCCTCAGGATGAACGTAGTGTGGAGTATTCTATGAAGAATTTTCGAGTGCTTGTTATCAGCGATGAAGATGCGAACGTTGCAGAATGGGGCGCAACCATGCAGCGTTTGGAGATTCAGGCAAACAGCGCATCCACTTGGCAAGTTTTAACGTCGCCAGAAGTGGCAGACGGACACGATATCATTGTTGTTGACACAGATTCCCAAGAAGGCAATCTGGGGCTTTGCTATATGCTTCGCCCGCTTTACAATGGGGCAATCCTATTGGTGCTTAAGAACGATGATGAGTCGCCTCTGCTTGCCGGATATGCAGCTGGAGCCGATGAATGTATTGTCAAACCCATAGGCGGGCAGTTGCTATGGGCAAAAATAAAAATGTGGCATAAGCGCCTAGAGACAGTCCGCGGCGTGCACAGTAAGTTGAGCGCATACCCGCTGTCAACCTCTTCAAACCCAGGCGCTTCTAGCTCAGGAAGTATCATCCGTCGTATCTAGCGACCTTGCGTAAGGCTTTGCTTAGATGGGCGCAGACAAGGCAAAAGCAACTTGTTTGCGCCCATGACTCTGTTTGCAATCATCTCTCTTTAACAACCTCTCTGCAACATCCCCCTGTTAGGTGACACGCCTACTTTCTCGCCGCTAATTTTCGCGCGTAGATGGCAGCGCGAAAATTACTGGTTGTCTTACAACGCAGATGATGGTACGATTGAGCCGCAGCGACCAGTACATAGACCAAAAAGATACGTGGCATCGTTCTCCGCATATCTCTAGCTTGCAGTATCTCTGATTTGCAGTATCTCTGATTCATACGAGTTCTGACTCATACTTTTGATTTGTGTCAAGACAGACTGCGGTATAATGGGTAGTCAGCCATTCCAGGAATAGCCCAGCGCGCAGTCCTAGGCATGCCTTGTGCCACTGGTATTTTGCTCATGGCACTACGCTCATGAGACGTTGTTCATGACATGGACACCAACGAATGGATGGGATCCTCGGCGGTGGTTTCATTGATGAAGACACCCTCGTAGAATTGATTAAACGGGCACAACGTGATTCCGACCCCGACGCCTTCGATGGGATCTATTTGCTCTTTGCCGACCGCGTCTACCGCTATCTATTGGCGCGCCTAGCAGACACCGAGTTAGCCGAAGAAATCACGGCGCAAGTGTTTGTCCGTATGATCGAAAAGATCAAGCTATACCGGCTTTCACCCAAAGATAATGTCCCTATCTTTTGGGCCTGGCTTTTCCGAATGGCGCACAACAAGATGGTAGACGTGTTGCGTGCACACAAGCGATCGCAACAGGTTGCGCTAGAACATGCAGCACACATTCCAGTCAATGTCTCTATCTACGCAGTTGAGGAGAGACTAGACTTTGAGCAAGTCCTGCAGCAATTACAAAACTTGCCAGACCCACAGCGAGAAGTAATTGTCTTACGATTTGCCGAGGAGTTAAGCATTGGTGAAACAGCCCAAGTTATGCAAAGAACCGAATCTGCTGTAAAAGCACTGCAACACCGAGCACTTGAAAGTCTGCGTCGTTATCTTAGACCATGAGGCCGACATGACCTTCAAAGCCACCCTGACCTCCTGCATCGAAGCCCTCGAACGCGGGGAAAGCATTGAATCCTGTCTGGCTTCATATCCAGAACATGCGGACAATCTAGAACCGTTGTTGCGCATTGTGGCCCAGTTGCAACAGAACCTGCCCCAGACAAGGATGTCTCCCACTGCACTCATGCGTGGGCGTGAGATTGTACGGCAGGCTGCACTCAAGCAGCGGGCGGAGATAGCCCCACTCCCAGCATCCTCTCCCGCGGTCCATACGAATGGCAATGGCTATCATGGCGCGAATGGGTATAACGGCACCAACGGCTATCATGGTTCAAATGGCTATAACGGCTCAAATGGCTATCATGGCTCAAATGGTTCTACAGGCTCACAATTCTCCCTGTTGCCGGAGCGCCAATACACCCCTAAGCCCGTACCACAAATTCTCAAACCCACCTACTGGCCGAATATGGCAATGCTGGCGGCAGCAGCCTGTTTGGTGCTGGTTGCCTCGCTCGTGCTACGCACCACCGAGCACAGTCTGCCGGGCGATTCGCTCTATCCTGTAAAGCGCGGTAGTGAAGCATTGCAAGGCGCTTTGATGATCACAGTGGGTGAACGCGTCACATGGCACATGGATCAAGTTGACCGCCGGGTGGAGGAAGTGGTGGCGCTGGAGGCTACCGGTCGCGCACCAGACCCGGCGTTGGTAGCGGAGGTGCAAGCAGAAGCCCACGACGCCCTCGCGGCGGCAGTGGCATTACCGTCAGAAGAACGTGGCGAAGTGCTGGCAGAGTGGTCCGAGCGGCTACAGGCCCACCGCGAAAATACAGGTCAGAGCAGCACAGTAGCTGCCGTCTTGGCTGAACCCTTGGCAATTGTGGAGTCTGCGCTGTTGGAACAGCAGGCACAGGTGGCGCAGACCCAGGCGGAGAAAGGGCAAGTAATTGCGTTACTGCCTAGTGTGATGAATACCTTCACACAGACTCCGCCGGTCACACCCGTTCCACCAGGAATGCCTAGTGGGACGCCAATTGCTGCCGCACTGATCGTGCCCAACACGACGCCATCGTCTACCCCCACGATGGCCTCTCTCGCCACAATTGACGAGCAGGAGCCGCAGATTTCGCCCCCATCCACTGCGACAACGCCCGGTACGCCACCCGCGACACAGGGCATCATAGGTAGCATAGGTGAGGTCTCACGCAATGCCGACGTATCTACTTTACCCACAAACACAAGTCCCGCGGCTTCAGTGCCTACAGTGCAGCCAACAGCAACAGGAACTGCGACGACGCTGCCCACACAATTCCTAGACGCAACTGAATCGTATGCTCCGGTGCTCCCTGCGACGGACACACCGACCCCGATGCTCACCAATACACCCGCGCCAACAGTGACACCCAGGGGTCAAGAGCAAGAGCCTGCTCCCCCTTCGGCAACCCCGGCGAGTATCTTACTCCCCACGGTTACGCCCAGCAATACGCTTGAGCCGACAAGCACGCCTACAGTGGAAGAACCAGCTTTACCGTTGGCAACGTCTACACAGGTCGTACTTCCCACCGTCACGTCCACCGATACAGTGACGCCAACCATCACGGCCACGGAGCAAGAAACTGCTACCGCTTCGGCAACCCCTTTGTCGAACTCAATACCCACGCTCACCAGCCCGTCAATGCCTACGGACTTGTCTACGCCAACACCGACCCCAACCCTCACGGATGTGCCGCTACCGCCAAATACATCCATGCCAACCGAGACTGTCACGCCGAAGCCAACCAATACGTCAGTCCCGACGGAGACTGTCACGCCAAAGCC
>CAMPHP010000118.1 GCA_946885925.1 uncultured Litorilinea sp. | reverse complement strand
TCTCGAAGCCATTCAAGCCAATCTCAGCCCGGATGGCGTGCTCATCCTCGTTGATTTGGGTAGTGCCGTTCTCAGCGCCGAAACCGCGGTGGATATGCTGGAGCCCGATCAGCAAGCACTTTGCCGCATCAGCAATGCGCCCCTCGTCGAAGGCGCTATCATTGCCGCGATTGAAGCAGGGCTGGATCGCACCTTGGAGGAGATCAACCAAGCCGCCGAGGATGTAATCCATGTAGACAAGGTGCTCCCGCGTAGTTAGCTTATTACCTTATTAGGTTTCAGAATTAGGTTTCTGAAACTAAAATCTGAATGTATTCTCAGTCCATGCAAAATTTTCTTTCACACCGAGATAGCGTGCGTATGACCACCGAATCAATTAGCACCAGCATTACCATCTCTGACCCTTTGGGGTTACATCTGCGCGCGGGCAAAGATTTGGTGAAAGTCGCCAACCAGTATCGCTCTACCATTACTGCCGAAAATTTGTCGCGGCCTTCGCCTGTCGTCGATGTCAAGAGCATTCTGCAACTCATGCAGCTCCAAGCACGCCAAGGCCATGTCTTACGCTTGGCCGCGGCAGGGCCGGATGCGAAAGAGGCGATTGACGCAGTAGCCCAGCTATTCAGTGCCACCGACTCCGTAGACTAATTGCTTCGATTACGAGGCCGCGGCCAACGCACGTAGCAGGGATGGTTCACCCATGACGCAGGTGTATCAAGGGCTTGCCGCCGCGCCAGGTATCGGTATCGGATCGCTACACCTCTATCGTCCTGGATTGGCCGCGCCGCTTGCCCCTCCATCTGACAACCTAGCTGTCGACCCGCATGAGGAATGGCAGATCTTTCTGGCAGCCCATGCCCGTGTCGATGCCGAGCTAGAAGAGCTTGCAGCCAACAGCAACACGCTGGTGGGTGAGATTTTTGCTGCCCACCGTGTGATCTTGCAAGACAAGACCCTACTCGACTGGATCCAAGCAGCCATCTACGAAGAGAGGCTCAGTGCCGCAGCCGCCACCTACAAGACCATCAACGAATTGGCGGATCTCTTTCATTCCTTTGAGGATGAGTACTTTGCCGGGCGCGCCATTGATATCCTTGACTTGGGCCAACGGCTCCTAACCGAGTTGGGGGCAGCACTGAGCCGGCCTCAACTCACCCAACTCCCCCCACAAACCATCCTCGCGGCGGAAGACCTAACACTCTCGGACTTGGCCCAACTTCCCCCTGGGCATGTGGTGGGCATTGCACTGGCTTACAGCACCCCCACAGCCCACTCCGCGATTCTGGCGCGCAGCATGGGCATTCCAATGGTCTGTACCATTGGCCCATTCGTGCTTCAGCTTCTGCCAGAACAGGATGCCGTGGTGGATGGCAACCAGGGGCATCTCTTGGTCGATCTTGACCCTGCCGATCTGCAACGCTATAGCAGCGTGCGCCAGGAATATATCGCCGCTGGGGTAATTGCCCTCTCCCATGCCCATGAGCCAGCCTACACGCGCGATGGTTTGCATGTCCCTGTACTTGCCAATGCCAATAGCCCCCAAGAAGTAGCGCAAAGCAAGACGGTAGGTGCAGATGGGATTGGCCTCCTACGCACCGAATATCTTTTTCAAGGCCGCGCCGTACCACCTAGCTTTGAAGAGCAACGATCGACCTATGCCCAATTCATCGCCCAGGTGAACAACCAGCTCACCGTGCGTGCCCTGGACGCAGGCGGCGACAAGCCAGTGAACTACATCTCCCACCATCGCGAGGATAACCCCTTTTTAGGCTTGCGTGGCGTGCGTTTGCTGATTGCCGAGCCAGACTTATTGCGCGTCCAATATCGCGCGCTTCAAGCTGCTGCCCAGAGTGCGCCCGAATCCGTTGATGTGCGCTTTATGCTGCCCATGATCAGCACGGCTGAAGAGATTTTTGCGGTGCGCGCCATCCTAGATGCCATCCATGATGAATCGAATGGCGAAGAGTATATGCTCTCGCGCCAGCAAAACAGTGCATTCCAAGACGATCATGATCAATTGCCTAACGCCCGGGATAGCCTACCCCATCTCAAACTGGGCATTATGATCGAAGTCCCCTCGGCGGCGTTGATTGCCTCGTCGCTCGCGCCCCATGTCGATTTCTTTAGCATTGGCACCAACGACCTCGCCCAATATGTCTTTGCCAGTGATCGCACCAACAGCACCGTCGCCAATCTGGCCGATCCACTCCACCCTGCCGTCCTCCACCTCATCTATCAAACCTGCAATGCGGCCAAAGCTGCTGGCAAATCCGTCTCGCTCTGCGGCGAAATTGCAGGCGATCCCCTTGCTACCCCCTTGCTGCTTGGCCTGGGCGTTAACGAGTTAAGTGTGGCACTGCCCGCCGTCCCCATCATCAAAGAGATTGTACGCGGCCTAGACATGACCCGCTGTCGCCAACTCGCCACTGCCGCCCTGTCCTGTGGCAGTGCCGCCGCTGTACGCGCCCTGCTAGAGGCTGAGCGGTAGTTGTTTTAGGTGTTAGCTATGGACACAATTAATGACCGGCATAGACCAGGTACACTCATTAATTCAAGATACCATCGCTAGATACTACTCCCTGATGGCACAAGTGAGACAGGTAAAACTTGTACCCATGGCCGAGAATGAGTGGGGCTGGTCGGGCGCTGAGATTCGACGTTACAAGGTCAGCTTGCAGCAGGGGAACATGTCATGCTCTACCAGGGCCGTCCTTTTTCCATGAGAAAAGATAGATAAAACGACAGTGTCCTTGCTCGCGCCCATTGCCAAGAGTACAATAGAGCCATGCGACATCTACAGACCGAAATCCTAGTCATTGGCGGCGGTTCTACTGGCACAGGGGTAGCGTGGGATGCGGCATTGCGTGGCTTCCAGGTTGTGCTGGTGGAAAAACGGGATCTCACCCACGGCACTACCGGGCGCTATCATGGCCTGCTACATAGCGGCGGGCGCTATGTGGTCAAAGACCCGCGCAGCCCCGAAGAATGTATCCAAGAGAACCGTATCCTGCGCCATACCCACACCCACTGCATTGAGGATACTGGCGGCTTTTTTGTCGTCACACCCGAAGACGAAGGTGACTATCCGGATCGCTTTATAGCGGCCTGTGCCCAAATAGGTGTCCCTTGCACCGAGATCTCAGTGGCCGAAGCGCGTAAACAAGAGCCATTGCTCAACCCGCGCACCAGCCGCGTCTTTCAGCTTCCTGATGCTTCCGCCGATAGCTTTCTTGCTACCCACGCCACCGCCCAAGCCGCACGCCAAGCCGGAGCGACGCTCCTCGTCTACCACGAGGTGATCGATCTTCTGGTGCTAGGTGAGGAGGGGGATACTCGCGTCAATGGCGCACGCGTGCGTGACATGACCAGCGGCGAGGAAGTGGTCATCTATGCCGATATGGTCATCAACGCATCCGGCGCATGGGCAGGGCAGATTGCCAGATTCGCCGGTGTTGACGTCAGGATCATCCCTGGCAAGGGTGTCATGGTCGCCATGAACCACCGCATGGTCAACACCGTGCTCAATCGCTGCAAGATGCCCTCCGATGGCGATATTCTGGTGCCGATTCATACGGTTGCCGTTATCGGCACCACTGATGAAAAGGTGCATGATCCTGAACTGTTGACCATTGAGCCGTGGGAAGTAGCGTTGATGTTGGAAGAAGGGGACAAACTTGTACCAGGATTGAGCCAAGCGCGGGTACTGCGTGCATGGGCTGGGGTGCGCCCGCTCTATCAAGAGGGATTTTCCGGTGAGACTCGCGATGTCACCCGTGCCTTGACGCTGCTGGATCATCGCCAGCGCGATGGGGTCAGTGGCTTTCTCACCATCACCGGCGGCAAATGGACAACCTTTCGCCTGATGGCAGAGACCACAATTGACAAAGCCTGTGAACAACTCGGCACGCGCCGCCCCTGCACGACCGCAACTACACCTGTCCCCGGCGCTGAACAAGGCTATTATTGGCTGGGCCATCGCCTGCATGAAGTCGAAGAGAAAGGGCTTCAATACGATCTTGTCTGCGAATGTGAATTGGTGACGCGTGGCATGGTCGAGCAGGCCGTACAACGCAATCCCACAATCACACTGGATGACCTGCGCCGCGATGTGCGTCTGGGCATGGGGCCTTGTCAAGGCGGCTTCTGCACCTATCGTGCCGTCTGTATCCTCCATGCTCTTGCACAGAAATCTGCATCGAGAGCACCGGCTGACCTCCTACAAGAGCCAGAGTGGGACGTAGCCTATCTCCACTCACCCGCACACAATGCCGAAGTTGCCGGCGTAGAGGTATCGCCAGCGTTGCCGTCGTTTGATGCCAACTTGCTTTTACGTGACTTTTTGCAAGAACGGTGGAAGGGGCTAACAACCGTTCTCTGGGGCCAGCAATTAAAACAAGAACGGCTGGACGAACTGATCTATCTCAATCTACTCAACGTCGATCATCTACCCGATGATGGCGCAAGCAGCCCCCTGACCGATTTTTATCGCCACGATCCCCAAGATAGGCCCCAAACTGAGCCACAAGCCGAGGACGACTATGCTTGACCTACTGGTGATTGGCGCAGGGCTAACCGGACTCAGCGCGGCCATTCACGCGGCCCAGGCAGGATTGAGCGTGCGTGTCATCGCCAAAGGGCTGGGCGCACAGCTTTGGAGCGGCGGCAGCATTGACCTGCTTGGCTATTTGCCAGACCAAAGCCCTGTGCAGACGCCCCTCGCCGCCCTAACCCAGCTTCCCGCAGACCATCCTCTGCGCCAAATAGACGAGGCGAGAATCCAGAGCACCTTAGCAACCGCGCAAGGCTGGCTAGCGGAGGAAGGTCTCGCCTATATCGGCACGGATGATGGTAGCAATCTCTGGCTGCCGACGGCGATGGGAGCCAAGCGCCCCACCTATCTAGCGCCCATAGCACAGGCAGCGGCGCGTCTAGATGACCCCTCCCCCTTGTTAATTGTCGGCTTTGATCGCATGCGCGATTTCTATCCTTTGCTCTTGGCCGACAATTTGCGCGGCCAGGGCCATGCTGCGCGTGCACATACCTTGCCGCTCTCCCTGATCACGGATCGCCAGGACATCAACACCGTCATCTTGGCACAGGCGTTTGACGACTCGGCACGCGTGAATGCAGTCGCCAATGTGCTGCGCCATGTCGTCGCGCCCGGTGAACGCGTCGCCTTCCCTGCCATCTTGGGACAAGCAAAACACCCAGAGATCATTGCCAGCCTGCAAAATGCTCTGGGCGTTCCCATCGCTGAGATTCCCACCCTGCCGCCGAGCGTCCCCGGTACGCGTCTTCACCATGCACTGGTACGGCGGCTCGAAGCTCTCGGTGGCCGCGTCGAAACCAATATGACGGCAGTCGAGTTTAGCGCACATGCGGGCAATCTTGCCTGGGTTGCGACTGCCACCAGCGCACGCCCCCTGCGCCACCGCGCCCATGCCTACTTACTCGCGACAGGGGGCATCTTAGGAGGTGGGATGAACAGCGATCACAAGGGGGAATGTTGGGAAACTATCTTTAATCTGCCCCTGGTCAAGCCCCAAAGCCGCAGCCAATGGTTCCGCCCTGAATTTCTTGATCCTTCAGGCCATCCCATCTTTCAGAGTGGCATTCAGGTCAACCAGGGGTGGCAGCCCGTTGATGCACAAGGCGAGGTTGTCTATGGCAATCTATGGGCCGCGGGCAATCTGCTCGCCCACGCCGACACCATTCGCAGCCACAGCCGTGAAGCGCTCGCCCTGGTAACAGGAGCAGAAGCCATCCAAGCCATTCTCGCGCAGCGCCAATCCAATTTGTCGCAAATCCCTTCCTTGAAGCTCTAGAGCTTCAAGGAAGGTTTACGTGAAAAAGATACCCACAAACCATGCACACAATCTCTTGGGAATCCGTCGATCATTCGCTGGACGAATGTATCAAATGCAACATCTGCACTGCCTACTGCCCCGTGTCGGCAGTCACCGACCGCTTTCCTGGCCCCAAGTATGTAGGGCCACAAGCCCAACGCTTCCGTGAGCCAGGCCAAGAAGAGTCGCCCGACGCCTCGGTAGACTACTGTTCGGGCTGTCGCGTCTGCAACGATGTCTGTCCCACGGGCGTCAAGATCGCAGAGATCAACGCGCGCGCTCGTGCCCAGATTGTCGCAGACAAAGGCATTCCCTTGCGCAACCGCCTTTTGGGGCGCAACGAGATGCTCGGCATGTTGGGTAACATCGCCCCCACCGTTGCCAACTTCGCCTTGCATAATCCGCTCAGCCGGATCTTGGCAGAAAAGATAATGGGCATTGCCAAAGAAGCGCCGCTACCCCGCTGGAGCGAGGAAGGATCGCTACGCGAATGGCTCCAGCGCAGCACACGCAAACGATTGCGCGGCCCCAAAAAGATCGTCTACTTTCATGGCTGCGCCACCCAGTACTATGAGCCTTTTGTGGGTAAAGCAGCCATCGCTGTCTTAGAGCACCACGGCTATGAGGTGATTGTGCCGCCGCAAAATTGCTGCGGTCTGCCCATGTTGAGCAATGGCGAATTTGATGCAGCGCGCGGCTATCATCAGCGCAATGTCGCCACCCTCTCCAGCTTTGCGCGCGGCGGCTTTCCCATTCTCGGCACGAGCACAAGTTGTACGCTTACCCTCAAGGAAGAAGCGCCCGAACTGCTGGACATGTACGACGAGTCTAGCAAGGAACTGGCCCACGGAACCTGGGATATTTTTGAATGGTTGCGTGAACTGCACGACCAAGGAGAGCTGCGTACCGATTTTCGTTCCTTAAGCCTGGTCTTGCCCTATCACGCCCCGTGCCAGCAGCGCGCCCACCGTATAGGCAAACCAGCCCTGGAGATCCTTGGCCTAATTCCTGGCTTGGATCTACGTGAGAGCCATGCGCGCTGTTGTGGTATTGCCGGAACCTATGGTTACAAGGTTGAAAAATACCAGATTGCTATGGATGTTGGCGAAGAACTCTTTCACTTCGTGCGCGAGCAAGGGCCAGGGCTGCAATACACCGCTTGCGATTCGGAGACCTGTCGCTGGCAACTGGAACATGGCACGGACATTGCCAGCCGCCACCCCATCGAAATTCTAGCCGCGGCCTATGGCCTCTACGATCTAGACAAGCGAGCGTTAACGTGAGGATTTTGGTGATTGGTGCGGGGGCTATCGGCTGTCTAGTTGGGGGCAAGTTGGCACTGGCAGGAGAGACAGTCACATTGGTGGGACGAGCCCATTTTGCCGAAGCAGTTGCCAAAGAGGGACTGCGTCTACGGTCGGCCCAGGATGAACAGGTGATCCGCACGCTCTACGCAGTAGGCAATATGCGTGACGCCTTTGCCACAGAAGAAGCCTATGATCTGGCGGTCCTCACCGTCAAGAGTTATGATACCGCCACTGCCCTTGCTGAACTCAACGACAATGCCCCTGCACATCAACGTCCAGCTATCCTCTCGTTACAAAACGGCGTAGGCAATGAAGAAGCAATCGCCACGCTCTGGGGTGCGGAGCAAACCATCGCGGGCACGCTGACTACGCCAGTCAGCGTACAAGGCCCAGGTCAGATTCGCATTGACCGCCCTAGCTATACAATGGGCATCAGCCCCTGGTCGCCTCGCACATCTCCGGTACTTGTGGAAGCCACCCACGATGCACTACTGCGCGCGGGCTTCAAAGCCAAACGCTATGCCCACGCCCAGGGCATGAAGTGGACAAAGCTTCTGATGAACATGATGGGCAACGCCACCAGTGCCATTCTTGACCAGCCCCCTGCCCGCCTCTTTGCCGACAACCGTGTAGTCG
>CAMPHP010000117.1 GCA_946885925.1 uncultured Litorilinea sp. | reverse complement strand
ATGCCCCTGCCCTCGCTGGCAGTAAGACTTCTCCAACCATGTGGGAAGATAAACTCCTCCGCCCTAACCCCGATGGCTGGGGTTATTTTTTGGAGGGCAAGGTCAACGATGCAGGCTACACCTCGATCTGCATCCCCGGCTGGATCAAGGGAATGTCGGCTATCCTTGAGCGCTACGGAACCATTTCATGGGCCGATGCTATTGCTCCTGCCGTGCGTGTGGCGAATGAAGGCTATGTCGTCAGTGATTTCCACGCAAATCGCTGGAAAAAGAAGGCTGCCTATCCCGAAGCCAGCTCACTGCTTGATTATATCCTCATGAACCCCGAAGCCAGCCGCATCTATCTCAAGGCCAACGGCGAACCCTACGATACCGGCGATGTCCTACGCAACCCTGATTATGCAGCCACACTGAGCCATTTAGCGACACACGGGCCAGAGGATTTCTACACAGGCGAGTTGGCCGCTCGTATGATTGCAGACCTGGAAGCCAACGGCAGCTATGTCACAGCCGATGACTTGGCAGAATATACCTTGCGCGAAGATATGGTCGTCACCGGCACCTATCGAGACTATACGATTACCAGTGCTGCGTCACCGCATGGTGGCCCCACGTTGATTGCCATCCTCAACATTCTCGAAGGCTTTGACCTGGCCGCGCTGGGACATAACACGGCTGACTATATTTATACAATAGGGATGGCGATGAAGGCAGCGTTTGCCGACCGTAATCCCTATATGGCAGACCCGCTCTTTAGTGAGGTGCCGGAGCAGTGGATGATGTCGAAAGCGCGTGCTGAGTATTGGCGCGACCGCATCAAGGCTGGGGAATCGATTGAGGTGAGTTTCACACCCACCGGCACACCCGACACGACCCACGTCACGGTTGTAGATAATCAAGGAAACTGTGTGGCGCTTACCCACTCGCTGGGTTCATCCTCTGGCGTGATTACGCCTGGGCTGGGCTTTATGTACAACAATTCCATGATCAATTTTTATCCCGTGTCGGGCCATCGCAATTCAATCGCCCCACGCAAGGGACGCACCACAGGCATGGCTCCCACCATTGTCTACAAAGGCGACAAGCCTGTCTTGGTGCTAGGCGCGCCGGGTGCAACGCGAATCATCACGTCCATACTTCAAGTCATTGTAAATATCCTAGATTTTGGCATGAGCCCCATTGAAGCGACCCATGCCGCACGTATAGATTGCCAAGTGGGTGCCATTCGCGCCCATATGCGCATTCCCGAATATGTCTGTGCCGAAGTGCGCCGCCGCCACCCCATTGTGCACATTCCCCAAAGCCACGGTGGCTTTGGTCTTGTCCACGCCATCACCATTGATCCGGTCACAGGTAAATTAGCGGGTGGTGCCGATTCCGGTGCTGAAGGCATGACGCTAATTGTCTAATTTTTGTCTGGGGCGCTCAGAACTGCGCCCCGCACGAATATCTCTGGATGATCAGGGGATCGTTCAGAAACGTTAATACCTTTAGGAGTAATTCGTGAGCGAGCCAATTACAGTTGCTGCTTTCGCCGGGAGTTTACGTCACAAATCACACAATCGGGGTCTGCTGCGCGCCGCAGCAGAAATCGCGCCAGACTACGTTACCATCAACATCGTGGATCTGAGCCCGCTGCCACTCTATAACAGCGAGTGTGACGGGCCGAACGCGCCTGCACCAGTCGTAGAATTCCGCAACCAACTTGCTGCCGCCGATGCACTGCTTATAGCCTGCCCAGAGTACAACTACTCGGTGACAGGTGTTCTCAAGAATGCCCTTGATTGGGCATCGCGCCAACCTAGCCCGGATCACGCCCCGGTGATGCAAGGCAAACCCGCGGCCATTATGGGTGCTGGCGGGCGCTTTGGTACAGTACGCGCCCAGTCACACCTCCGCTATATCCTACTCCACAACGATCTCAAGGTTCTCAACAAGCCAGAGATCATGGTCGTGCGCTCAGGAGATTGCTTTGATGGTGAAGGTAATCTGCATGATGCCACCGTACGCGGACAGGTCGAAGAGTTGATCAACGCGCTCTATAAGTGGACAATTCAACTACGGAAATAGATTCCGCTGCATAAGGAATGTTGTACGTCTTGTAAAAAAACTGAAAGCTAATAACGAGCCACTTATTTATGTCTATTCGTATTGAAGTTCAAAGTCAACACACCTCGGAGGCAGATTCCATCCTCCAGGGGGCTGCTGCGCTCGGTATTAACGGGCTACAAGGCTGCACGATTTCCCGCCTCTACTTTATCGAGCACGACCTATCACCTGCCGAGATCGACCGCCTATGCACCATGCTGCTCGTCGATCCTGTGACTGAGAAAGCCCGCTGGCAACCCGTAGAAACCCCGTCACTCGCCACGCCAGCCTTCGCTCCGTGTGACCATCTGGTCGAAGTCACCTACCGCCCCGGTGTCACCGATGTAGCAGCGCGTGAACTGGCGCGGGGCATGGCAGAGATCGGCATTGATGGCGGTGAAGTTGTCACGGGTATACGCTATGAACTCGAGGGAGAGATAGCGCCAGCAGAGGTACGCCGGCTTGCGCGCCAACTCCTGAGCAACGAGACAGTCCAGCACTTCAGCTTGGATCCGGTTCACCCCCACTTTGGGGTCGAGGCAGCAGCAAGCGGTCAAGTGGAGCAAGTGCCGCTCACTGGACTCAACGACGACGAGTTGCTTGCTCTCAGCCGCCGCCGCCTGCTCTCGCTGGATGTCAACGAGATGCGTACCATCCAACGATTCTATGAGCAACTAGGCCGCGCCCCCACCGATGTAGAGCTGGAAACGCTGGCCCAAACCTGGTCAGAACATTGTGTCCACAAAACCTTCCGCGCCGAGATTGACTTTACTTGGCTAGATAGTGATGGCGAGGTAGTCGCCAAAGAGATCGTCGATGGCTTGCTACGCACCTACATACGCGCTGCTACGGATGCCATCAACCCACCTTGGCTGCGTTCAGCCTTTGTGGACAACGCCGGGATCATCGCCTTTGATGACACCCACGACCTCGCCTTTAAGGTGGAAACACACAACCACCCCTCGGCATTAGAACCCTTTGGTGGAGCCAATACCGGCGTAGGCGGCGTTGTACGTGACATTCTTGGCGTCTCAGCCCGCCCCATTGCCGCCACCAACGTACTCTGCTTTGGCCCGCAGGATTACCCACACAGCCAATTACCCGCCGGGCTGCTCCATCCCAAGCGCATCGCGACAGGTGTTGTTGCAGGAATTGGCGACTATGGCAACAAGCTAGGTCTGCCCACCGTCAATGGCTCGGTCCTCTTTGACGAAGGCTATTTGGGCAACCCGCTGGTCTTCTGTGGCTGTGCCGGACTGCTGCCGATTGGCAGTCACCCCACCGCCGCCCAAGTGGGTGATCACGTCGTGGTGTTGGGTGGGCGCACAGGCCGCGATGGTCTGCATGGGGCTACCTTTTCCTCTGCCGAATTAACCCACGACACCAGCGAAACCGCTGGCAGTGCCGTGCAAATTGGCGACCCCATCACCGAGAAAGGGCTGATCGAGCTGATTGAAGCTGCCCGCGATGAGTCGCTCTATACGGCGATTACCGACTGTGGCGCAGGTGGGCTTTCCTCTGCCGTTGGCGAGATGGGTGAGTTATTGGGTGTAGACGTGGAGTTGACCAAGGTCGCGCTCAAATATCCCGGCCTCGTTCCGTGGGAAATCTGGCTGTCGGAAGCGCAAGAGCGGCTCGTGCTAGCCGTCCCCTCTGCCAGCTTGCCCCGTTTGCACGAACTGGCAAAGCTCTGGGATGTGGAGGTCAGCGTCCTCGGCACCTTCACCGGCGATGGCGATCTACGCGTGCGCTACGAGGGTGAAATCGTGGCGGAACTGCCAATGGAATTCCTCCACGATGGCTTGCCGCGCCGCTACATGAATGCGCTCTGGCGCGAACCAAAGCAGTCCAATGCCGCGTTAAAAATTAACGATGCGCCTGCCGATCTGCTGCTGCGCATGCTCGCCCATCCGTCCATTGCCAGCAAAGAAGAGATTGTCCGTCGCTATGACCATGAAGTGCGCGGCGGCACACTCGTTCGTCCCTTTGGTGGCCCTCACATGGATGGCCCCAACGACGCCGCGGTCTTGAAACCCCTTGGGACATGGGATCACGGGCGCGCCTTTGCACTAAGCGCTGGCATCAACCCACAGATCGGGCGGCGCGACCCCTATGCCATGGCAATCAGCGCCATTGATGAGGCCATCCGTAACGCCGTTGCTGTAGGTGCTGACCCAGATCAACTGGCGATTCTCGATAATTTCTGTTGGGGCAATCCGACCCTGCCCGACCGCCTAGGTTCACTCGTTCGTGCCTGTCAAGGCTGCTATGATGGTGCGCTTGCCTATCGCGCGCCCTTTATCTCTGGCAAGGATAGCCTTTATAACGAGTTCAATGGCAGCCCTATTCCTGGCACCTGCTTATCTCTGCCATTGCCATTGTGCCCGACATGACACGCACAGTTACCGCTTCCAGCAAGGCCGCGGGCAACCTGCTTTACCTGGTAGGAGCTACGCGGGATGAATTGGGCGGCTCACTGCTCCATGCGCTCTATGACAGCATCGAAGGCACAGCGCCAACGCTTCCTGTGGATGCACTGGAGCATTACCGCCACCTGCATCAAGCCATACGCGCCGGTCTAGTGCGCGCTTGTCATGATCTCAGCGAAGGTGGCTTGGCCCTTGCCCTTGCCGAGATGGCGCTGGGTGGTCGCCTGGGCATTCAAGCTGACATGCCCAGCAATGGCCTTTCCCCGCTAAGTGTCCTCTTTGCCGAGAGCAATGGACGCTTGGTGATCGAAATTGCCGAGGATGATGCAGCCGCCTTTGAGTCGCTGCTGGAAGGTGTCCCCCTGACTCGACTCGGCACTGTTACCCAAGAACCACGTCTTATTCTTTCCGTAGATGGCACAGAGCAAATTGACCTGCCGGTTGACAGCTTAGTCAATGCCTGGTTGCGCCACGCTACAGGAGTTTCTAAATGAGTCTGAACAAACCCAAAATTCTAATTCTCCATGTCTCTGGCACCAACCGGGATGCAGAAGCGGCACGCGCGACCGAACTCGCTGGCGGCGCACCAGAGATCGTCCATATCAACCAGTTACGCCAAGGTGAGCGATCTCTGGATGATTACGCCATGCTCCTGCTCCCAGGCGGCTTTTCCTATGGTGACGCGCTGGGTGCAGGTGCACGACTGGCACTTGATTTACGCATTTTCTTCGAGGATCAACTCAACCAATTCGTGGAGAGTGGTCGCTTGGTCCTGGGCATCTGCAATGGATTCCAAACACTGGTCAAGTGTGGATTGCTGCCTGGCACTGAATCAAACGGACAAGCAAAAAACCGCGAGGTAACACCCCGGCGCGTGACCTTGACCGGAAATGCTTCAGGTCACTTTGAATGTCGCTGGGTTCATCTTCAGGTCAATCCTAATAGCCCAGCGCGCTATCTGTCGCAGATCGATGACCTGATCTTCTGCCCAGTCGCCCACGGTGAAGGCAACTTTCAAGTGGTGGATGAGATCACATTGGATGCACTGGCGAAAGACAATTTAGTGACCTTCCGCTATGTAGACGATCAAGGCATGCCCGTTGGTGGCATTTATCCGGGAAATCCCAACGGCTCGGTGGCAGACATTGCGGGTATCTGCAATGCCCAGGGGAATGTCGTAGGGCTAATGCCCCACCCCGAAGATCATGTTTTGCCCATTCAAAACCCATTGGGGCGTACTGGTCGCCTGGGGCTACCCCTCTTTAAGGCGATGGTCCACGCTGCCAGCTACGTCTAACCAGAGCAAGGATGAATCATGCTTGACCAAGCCACGCTACGCCGCGCCTTGCCCAATGCCCTAGATGGGGTCGATCTACCCTTTCTCGGTCCCAAAACACAGGGCAAAGTGCGCGACATCTACCACCAGGGCGACCAGC
This sequence comes from uncultured Litorilinea sp., assembly GCA_946885925.1. The sequence goes on along the minus strand of CAMPHP010000117.1, from coordinate 1,867 downwards.
TTGTTCTCGTAACGACAGACCGCCTCTCTGCCTTTGACCGCATCTTAGGACTAGTTCCCTACAAAGGGCAGGTGCTCAACCAACTTGCAGCCTTTTGGTTTGAGCAAACGCACGAGATCGTTCCTAATCACTTGCTCGATCTACCCGACCCCAATGTGGCTGTGGTGCGAGCTTGCACGCCTCTCCCTGTCGAAGTCGTCGTGCGCGGCTACATTTCCGGCGTCACTCAAACGGCACTCTGGTATCGCTACAGCCAGGGCGAGCGCAACATCTATGGCATCGACTTTCCCGATGGCCTGCACAAAAACGACCCGCTGCCAACTCCCGTCATCACGCCCACCACCAAGGCGCGCGACGGTGGGCATGACGAGCGCATCACCAGTGCGGAGATTGTTGAACGCGGTCTGGTTGATGCCAAGCTATGGGAGCAAGTCTGCGAAGCCGCCATTGCCATCTTCCAGCGCGGCCAAGCCATTGCCCAACGTGGCGGGCTGATCTTGGTCGATACCAAATATGAGTTCGGTGTAGACGAAGAGGGCAAGCTGACCCTGATTGATGAAGTGCATACACCCGACTCCAGCCGCTTCTGGCTTGCCGATAGCTATGCCAGCCGTCACAGCGCCGGGGAAGAGCCAGAGAACTTTGATAAGGAGTTTATCCGCCTTTACTATGTGGCCCAGGGCTATCGCGGCGATGGCGAACCTTTCCCCTTGCCCGACGAGCTAGCTCTCCAGGCAGCTGAACGCTACATCACGACCTATGAGATGCTCACCGGACGCGCCTTTGTGCCTGGTGAACTTCCTGCCGCGCCACGCATTGCCCGAGCCATGCAGCAGTGGACTGCTCAACCGAAGTGACAGGCGAGAGGAAATAAAGAGAGAATGAGTAGAGAGAATGAGTGAAGCAAGCCCGCTAGTCGGTGTCATCATGGGGAGCAAGTCTGACTGGGAGACCATGCGCCTCAGCGCCGAGACCCTGCGCGACTTCAACATCCCCCATGAATGTCGAGTCGTCTCTGCCCACCGCACGCCCGACTGGATGATGGAATATGCAGCCCAGGCGGAAGAGCGCGGTCTCGAAGTCATCATCGCCGGAGCGGGTGGCGCGGCCCATCTGCCAGGCATGGTGGCAGGGCATACCCTCCTCCCCGTCATTGGCGTTCCCATTCAAAGCCGCGCGCTCAATGGCCTGGATTCGCTGCTCTCCATTGTGCAGATGCCCGCAGGTGTGCCCGTTGCGACGATGGCAATCGGCCGCGCAGGTGCGACCAACGCTGCATTGTTCGCCGTTGCGATTCTCGCTGCTACACGTCCTGATCTGCGTGCAGCATTGGCACGCTTCCGCGAAAAACGCGCCCAGCAGGTCATGGGCGAAGTATTGACGCTGGACGAATCCGCCTAACCCTTATGTCAACACCACTGCAACACAAACCCATTCTGCCAGGAGCCACCATCGGCGTCTTTGGCTCCGGTCAACTTGGGCGGATGATGGCACTGGCAGCATCCGCCATGGGCTATCGTATCCATACCTTCTCGCCCGAACGTGACTCCCCCACGGGCCAAGTCGCTGACCGCGAGGTGGTGGCTGATTATCACGATGAAGACGCACTACGTGACTTTGTACAGAATGTGCAAGTCGTTACCTTTGAATTTGAAAATGTCCCTGCACGGGTGGCAGAGATTGCCGAGGCAGCAGGTGTGCCCGTGCGTCCCGGTGGTCATGTCTTGCACACTACCCAGCAGCGGGCACGCGAAAAACAGTTCCTTGCCTCTGCCGGACTGCCCGTTGCTCCTTTCGGCATCGTCACAAGCCAAGCCGAACTAGAGACGGCATTGACCGCAATCGGCGTGCCTGCCGTACTTAAGAC
>CAMPHP010000116.1 GCA_946885925.1 uncultured Litorilinea sp. | reverse complement strand
ATTGTTCTGCCATCATCACAGCATCGGGCCAGAAGACATTACCGTGATTTAGGCCGGCATCCGATACCGGCAGCGGAGCGAGCGCAAATTGCAGGTCAGGCGCATCGTTCGTAATGATGGTCGGCATCCACGAGCCAGTCTCCAGGATTGCCAGTTGCCCACCCAGGAAGAGCGGCTGTAAATCAGCATCCCGGTTGGCACTGGCGGGTGAAGGTTGCGCTACATCATCGGTCAGCACCAAATCGGCCAAGAATTGCACAGCAGCGATACCTTCGGGGTCACCCACGCGTGATTTACCATCTTCTTTCCAACGGCTAAGATTGTTGCCGCCACCGATTGCGCCTACCCATGCATACCACCAATAATCGCCTGGCCCTAGCCCGATACCATAAAGTGTCGGCGGGTTATGCAGCGCCTTGGCAGCCTCGCGTATATCGGCCCAGGTCTTGGGTTCGGCAAGCCCAGCCTCATCAAAGAGATCTTTGCGATAGTAGAGCCCGCGTGGGTCGAGGAAGTAGGGCATTCCATAGAGCGTGCCGTCTACGGACATCGCCTGGATGCCTGACTCCCAAAACTTGTCCAGCAGGTCTGCGGGAAGTAGATCATCGAGAGGTGCCAGCTCGCCCACAGACTGGAACTCTAGCAACCATCCACCACCACCGTTGAAAATGTCTGGTGCTTGCCCGCCACTAATCTGCGTCAAGAGCACATTGCGTCCATCGGGCCAACTTACAATCTCCACCTGCCCTTCGATTTCATCTTGGCTGGCATTGAACTCGTCAAACAAAGCTTGGGTATCGGGCTGCATACGGCTGTCATAGTCCATACCGATATACCGCACGGTGACCTTTTCGGCAGAGGGTGCTGCCGGAGCCGCTGCTTCACCCCCAGTCGTTGGTGCAGCGGTAGGCGCACAGGCAGCCAAAATAGCTGGTGCGGCTGTCGCTGCTGCCATTTGCAAAAAGGCACGTCGTGATAGCTTGGAAAACTGGATGTGCATGGCAATATCTCCTCACTTCTGACGAAAGCACGTGGAATTGAAACACAATGGATCGCACCACCTCATCCCACTTCACAGACTTGCTACAGACTCGCTCAAACAACACCAACCAAGGCATAGGGCGAAGAACTAATGGCAGAAATAGTTGAGATGGTAGAAAAGGAAATTGCAAAGTGTGGGGGGACGCCAATGGTGGGGTTTGATCGATGAAGGGATTCTCCTTAAGGTACACTTCTTAAGCTAGGCCTCTTCAGATAGATCTCCGAAGGGCAGGTGGATTCAAAAAGCTATTTGGAGAATTTGAACGACAACAAAGCTTAGCGCAGCAAAGAAAAGAGCAAAGAATAGAGTAGACACAAACAAAAGCGGAAATCTACGAAGCAAAGGGCAATTGCCCACGGCACCAATGAGGATAGGATTAGCGCCGCATCCTTATTATGAATCTATCTAGTTCTGTCTGTCAAAGTCTTTTTGTGACTGCTGTGGGGAGAGTGTCTTTTGGTTTTCTGCTCAATTTGCTGCTCAATTATCTGTCAAATCCAGGCTGACAAACCTAGTGTGTCAAATCTAATGTGTCAAAAGGGGTGTACGGTTCGCCAACTCTACGTGCATCAGGTAGAATGGGATATAGTTAGAATGATGAACCAAAATTCTATACCCCAACGGCTGTGTTTCAAACGGCTGTATTTCAAACAGCTACATCTCAACTGGTACAGTTTCCACCAGCACCGTTTCAAACGATCATTTCCCCACCGGGTATCACCCCACACGGAGGAACCTTTTGGCACGCGAGGCAATTGAACAGTTTGCCCAACAGATCCGGCAGAATGTCGAAAAGGTCATTGTCGGCAAACGCGACGTTATTGACACACTTATCATCGCCCTTCTTTGTGAAGGCCATGTCTTACTTGAAGATGTACCCGGTGTGGGCAAGACCATGTTAGCCCGCGCGATGGCTTTAAGCCTAGATGCCGACTTCCGCCGTCTGCAATGTACGCCCGACTTGCTACCCAGCGACATTACAGGCGTCAGCATCTTTAACCAAGAAACTCGCCAGTTTCAATTCATTGCGGGCCCAGCTTTCACCAACATCCTGCTTGCCGATGAAATCAACCGCGCCACCCCGCGCGCGCAGGCTGCACTTCTGGAATGTATGGGTGAACGTCAGGTGACGGTCGATGGCGTAACGCGTACGCTGCCGCGGCCTTTCTTGGTTTTGGCAACACAAAATCCGGTCGAATATGAAGGCACTTTTCCCCTGCCCGAAGCACAACTGGATCGCTTCCTCTTTAAGACCAGCTTGGGCTATCTTTCAGGCGAGGAGGAAAGCCGCATGCTGCTTAATCTCGGCCAACATCACCCCATTGAGTCACTAACAAGCGTGGCCCAGGGTGCAGACGTGCCCAAGTTGGCCGAAAGTGTCTGGACTGTGCGCGTAGATGACAGCCTGCGCGAGTACATCGTGACGTTGATTCAAGCCACGCGCAAGCATCCCGACCTGGCAGTGGGGGCTAGCCCGCGCGGTGCATTGGCTCTCTATCGCGGCTCTCAAGCGCGCGCCGCCATTTCCGGGCGTGACTATGTGCTGCCCGATGATATCCAGGCCCTTGTTCCCTTGGCATTGCCCCACCGCTGCATTCTCAACCCGGAAAGCGCGCTGCGCGGTCGCACTGCCGAACGTATTGTTGCAGATATTCTGGAGCAGACGCCGCTAGAGCTGGGCCAAGTCTAGCCATCATCTTTGGGCCATTTGTAAATAGTAGTACCCTGGCAATTTCATGCACAATCTCTTTTGGTCACTTCTGATTCTCTTTCTGCTCGCCTCGCTGCTACGGCTGGATTGGGTCTATTACCTGGTCTATGTCGTAGGTGGCGTTTGGGTGGTCAGCCATTGGGGCGTACGTCGCAGCTTTCGCAAGCTGTATTTGCGCCGAGAGATGCTGCGCCATGCCTTCTTGGGCGAAAAGATCTCCGTGCGCCTGCGTCTTACCAACCGCGCTTGGCTCCCAATGCCCTGGCTGATGGTAGAAGATCGCGTGCCGCTGGACCTCAAAGAAACCGATAGCTATCGTTGGGTACTAAGCGTCGGGAGCAAGGCACAAATCAGCCATACCTATATACTCTATGCCAAGAAGCGCGGCTACTATGCGGTGGGGCCGCTGACCCTTACAACGGGTGACCTCTTTGGCTTTGCCGAAGCCACCTGGCAAGAAGAATCCCCCGTCTACGTGACTGTCTATCCGGAAGTATTGCCACTCCACAAATTGGGATTGCCCAGCCGTTCACCTTTTGGCATTCTCTCCTCGCGCCAGCGAATCTTTGAGGACCCCAACCGCATGTCCGGCGTACGCTCCTATGTCAGCGGTGATAGTATGCGGCGCATTCACTGGAAGGCGAGCGCCCACGAAGACACGCTGCTCGTTAAAAAATTCCAGCCTGCCATTGCCCTCAATGTCACAATCATCTTGGATTTGAATCGCAATGCCTACCCTTTGAGTGGCGCGATCGGGGCTAGTGAGTGGGCGATTGTAACGGCAGCGTCGGTTGCCTCCTATGTCATAGGCCAACGCCAGCCTGTAGGGTTGATTAGCAATGGGCTTGATTCGGTCTCAAACCAAGTAACGCAGCCCATCCCCATGCGCCAGGGACAAGGGCAGTTGATCACGATTTTAAGCGCATTGGCACGCGTGCAACTGCATGACTTTGATCAGGAGTTGGCGACATGGCTGCCGCGCCGGATTGCTGACCTTGAATGGGGTGCAACGCTTGTTGTGGTGGCCCCTCAAATTGATGAATCCACCCTGTGGACTTTGCATGAAGCCTATCGTCGCGGCTCCAATGTCGTGGTACTGGTTGTTACCCCGCAATTGAACTTTGACCAAATGCGTGCCCAAGGCGAAAAGTTGGGCGTTCACCTCTATCGCACGATTTGGGAAAAGGATCTACAGTCCGTTCATTAGCTCGTTTTCACCACAATTCGCATCAATTCGCCTCTTTTGCAGAACTTGTATCTAAATATGTATCCTCCTTTACACCTCTGCTTCCTATCACGATAGCTATCGTCTGTTTTACTTCTCGCTATGCTAGTACTCCCATCTAGTCGTCTTGTAATAACGCATTGCATGGAAGGAACTATGGACGATGGCAAGCAGAGAGATAGCCGCTGTCTCTACAGATAAACTCTCCAAAAATGGAGCTATAAAAGATGTGCCGCTGCCTGATCTGGTCGAGAAAACCTCACCAGCGGCAATGGCGAAAGCCGCCGGATTGCGCTATGTATCCGACCAACAGCCCGGTTATTGGCGGCGTCGACGTGGTCGTGGCTTTGCCTACTATGACTGGACAGGCAAGCTGGTACAAGACCCCAAGCTACGTGAGCGATTTGAGCAATTGGTAATCCCTCCAGCATGGCAAGATGTCTGGATTTGTCGCTATGAGAATGGACACATCCTGGCGGTAGGACGTGATGAAGCAGGGCGCAAGCAATATATCTATCACCCAGCCTGGGCAGAGGTACGCAACCAGGTAAAGTATTCTAAATTGCTGGCTTTTGGCGAAACCCTGCCCGATCTGCGCCGGCAGGTTGCTGCTGACCTACGCAAGCGCAAGATGACGCGCGAAAAGGTAACGGCACTAGTGATTGCGCTGATGGAGCAGACGCTGATTCGTATCGGTAACGACGAATATGCACGCAACAACGATTCTTACGGGCTTACGACCTTGCAAGATGATCATGTCTCGTTTGACCAAAACAGTGTCATCTTTGAGTTCCGCGGCAAGAGTGGCAAGGAGCATGAGATCGCACTACGCGACCGCCGCTTGGCGCAGATGGTCAAAGATTGCCAGGAGCTACCAGGGCAGCGACTTTTCCAATATTATGACGAGGAGGGCGATCTCGTTGCGTTGACCTCGACGGATGTCAACAACTACTTGCGTGAAGTGACGGGATTCGACTTCACGGCAAAGGACTTCCGCACGTGGGGGGGCACGCTCATGGCGGCGCGTCTCCTGCATGAATCCGGGCCGAGCAGCAGTGACACAGCAACGAAAAAGCAGATTACGGCATGTGTAAAACAGGTGGCACAAGCATTGGGGAACACAACAGCGGTCTGCCGCCAATCCTATATTCATCCGGGCATCTTTACAGCCTATGAGCAGGGCCAACTACCTAGCTTCTACTGCCATACAGAGGAGGAATGCGCTCAAATGCAGCGCAGCGCGGATGAACTCGCCCTATTAATGCTGCTCCAGCAGAGCAGCGAATGATCCAATCACTCAAGGATGATTGCTTGCAAGCTTGTAAGAGCAACCCCTTGATCACTACGCTGTCATTCCCACGAATCTGCGAGGAGGAATCCCCTTCCGGTCACCGCGGCACAGAAACAAAAGGGGATTCCTCCCTGAGGTGGGCTATGCCCCACTACGTGAGCGGAATGACAGCTATGCGGGACGTGTGACATGCCCTAGTACCCTGAAACCGAGGTTGCACAATCTGCTCTCTTGAGGCAATCTAACATGAACATATCTTTTATGTCAGAAAGATTACCGAATTGATGTGGATGAATGGTTAATGCTGAATAGGTAGGTTTACACGAAATCTATTTACACCCAATCTACGCGAAATTTACACGAAGCGAAATTTACACGAAGTCTAATACAACTAACCCTTAGTTATTAGTTTGCGAATCGTATCTACTGTGGCTGAAACGACTTTCTCACCCGCCAATGGAACACCCATCCCCGAACCATTAACCAGCACTGCCGACCTAAGTGATCAATCTTGGATGCAGTCCATCCTGCGTCCCGCCTTGATCGCCATTGCCGCTGTCTGTCTGGTCTTGGCGATGTTGGCCTTTGTCCGTCGCCTGGTCCCATCCCTACCTCTAGTCTATACCGAGTTGCTGGCGGCGATTGGTGCACTCGCTTCTATCACCGGCAGCATTACGACCACCTGGCTGGCCCAACCAGGGCAGCGCAGCAAGCGCCACGCAGGGTATCGTGCAGCCGAAGTAACGCTGATGCTCGGTATCACACGGCTCGCCACTTGGCTGACTACAGACAGCTTTCCTGGCCTTGAACAATTCCTCGTCCGTCCAGTAGACAGCCTATTGGATGGCTACTTTTTGGTTGGCGCATTTGTGGTGTGATTGGCGTGGGTCATGTCTACAGCGATGACCGAAGATCTGCTCGCGCTGGCCTTACAGCCTGATGACCTCTACATGGTGCAGGGAGTGGGCGACCGCTGGCAGGATAGAGCACGCCCAGTCTATACGGATCGGGCTGCCATTCTGCGCCGCTTTGTGGCGCGTTGGGTGATTGGCGGGATTCTGCTGGTCATCTTCGCGGCCGGGTCACGCTATGACCTGCCCGAAAGTGGCTTTCTCGGTGTCATCCGCCAGAATATTGACCCTGTTGTGGTGACAGCCATCATCGTCTACTTCCTGGCGGGCTTGATCCTGATTAGCCAAGGCCAACTGGCTCTACTGCGTGCGCGCTGGGCTTTACAGAAGACGCCTAGTGCCCCTAGTGTGCTGCAAAACTGGCCGGTTTATGCCTTGATCGTGATTGTTCTGATAGGCATTGTGGCGGCGATGCTTCCTCTGGGTGGAACCTTCTATCTTGCCCAGATCTTGACGGCCATCCTTTCGGGCCTTTACTTTTTTATCTTTGGCGTCTTCCGCTTCTTCCTTTCACTCTTTCTCATGCTGGTTTCGTGGCTCACAGGAGAACCTGTGGAGGAGCCGCCGCCACCGCCGCAGCCACCCATGCCCACGCCCGCGCTGGAAGTACCGCCAGAGTCTGCGGCGATCATGCCTCCTTGGGCTGGTGGGGTTGTCTTCTGGACCTTTGCCGCCATTCTCTTGGGCTATGCTGCCTATATCTACTTCAGCGGCAAGGGGACAAACTTCGCCTGGGCGCGGCGTATTTGGGCGATGCTGCGTGCGCGCTGGCTCATCCTCTTTGGGGCCTATCAATCGTGGCAAGCGGAGCGCATGCGTGCCCAAGCTGCGCGTGCAGAGGAAGCGCTGCGGGGGAACAGTCGTGGATTGCCTGCCTGGTTGCGGCTGCGCGGGCTGGACCCCGACCGCCAAGTGCGCTATTACTACCTGGCCCTGCTACATCGTGCTGAGGAAGCTGGCTTGCCACGCAAGGAGGCCGAGACGCCGCTGCACTATGCGCCACGATTGGCCGAACAGCTTCACGCCGATGATGACAATCGCGCCGCAATTGCGGATCTTACCGAGGCATTTGTCCAAGTGCGCTATGCAGGCGATCATGTAAATCCGGATCGGCTTGCGAGAATTAAACAAGTGTGGGTTACGCTGAAAAAGAACCTGAGATTGTAACAATCCTACACTTTGCAAAAATTTATTCCTTGACGCTCCTCTAGCGTGCTGTTATAATCTCTCTGGGAGCATAGAACATTTTTGCCGTTGCAGACTAGGAATTATCAGCATTATTGCATTCGGCCCTTATACTATCAGCTCATATCTTTCGGAGTGACGTTACGATGCCAGCAGACGCGGAACAATTCGATGTCGAGACGGGCGGCGTTCAAGAACCAGATAACGCTAGAGAGGCAACCGATCTGGAGCTGTTCGAGCAATATCTCGAGCAGGACCTGGATTTGGATTTGCCAGGACGCGGCGACCTGCGTGAAGGCGTAATCGTAGAGATTCGACCCTCGGAGTTGTTAGTCAACGTTGGCAGCAAGCGCGATGGTGTCGTACCGCAATCCGATCTAGCGCGCCTAGACCCCGACTTTGTGAAGAGTCTTCACGAAGGCCAAACCGTTGACGTGGTCATCAGCAAACAGCCTGATGACGATGGTATTTTTG
>CAMPHP010000115.1 GCA_946885925.1 uncultured Litorilinea sp. | reverse complement strand
GTCCAGGGCATGCTCATCGGCCCAGAAGCCTTTTCTGCCATCATGGGAGAGTTGGGCATTGACGAAGATAAGGCCGTCGTCATTTATGATAGTAACTGGGGAATGCCCGCAGCTCGTGTCCTATGGACTTTGGCTTACTATGGGCATACAAATGCCGCTGTGCTGAATGGCGGCTGGGATCGCTGGCAAGAAGAGCAAAGACCCATCAGCCAAACCATCCAGCCACCTACACCCACCCGCTTTACACCTCGCCCAACATCGTCTCACCTTGCTGAACTTTCCTGGATACAATCGCATCTTGACGACCCCAATGTAGTTCTCGTTGACACGCGCAGCAAGAATGAATATGACGCCGGTCATCTGCCCAACGCCATTGCTTGGGATTGGATGAATGGTGTGCCTGTAGGCAGTTGGGATACAGTGCGCTCTTCCGACGAATTAACAGCCGAATTAGCAGCGCTGGGCATTACGCCCGATAAAGAAATCGTCACCTATTGCCGCTCTGGTGCACGCGCCGCCCATACCCATCTACTCCTGCGCCATCTAGGCTATCCGCGCGTTCGTAACTATGACGGCTCCTGGCTGGAATGGTCGGCCCGTGTATTAGGTGTTATGCATCCGTAACTAACGTAATAGTCTTGCCTTCCTCATCTCTGAGTCCGTTCTCTGGTATTCATGCAAAGTGATATTCATGTAAAGGAGATCCGCCGTTGAGTAGCAATGTAACACCAACTGCCCGCCCTGCCCTCTCATCCGGGATCTTCGCGCTGGCACCCAACATCCGCTTTGGCATTTTAACCTTACTCATTGCCACCATAATCGTATTGCTGGCTGCCGCCATTAATACGGAAATGGCGGTCTTTTGGAGCTTTGGCCTCGCCTTCGGCTTTGTGCTCCAGCGCAGCCGCTTCTGCTTTGCCAGTGCTTTCCGTGATATTTTCCTGCTCCGTCATGGACGTTCTATGCGCGGCGTGCTCGTTGGATTGGCGGTTGCAACACTTGGCTTTGCTGTGCTCATGGCTCGCCAAGTTCCGAATCCTGCGCTGGGAATTCTTCCCCCCAGCGCCAATGTCTTGCCGATTGGCTGGCATTTGGTCGTCGGTGGCCTTCTCTTTGGCACTGGCATGGTTGTAGCAGGAGGCTGCGTCTCCGGCAGCATCTATCGCATGGGCGAAGGCTATATCGCATCGTGGGTCAGCTTTGCAGGCTTGATGGTTGGCTTGGCTGCTGCTGCTTACACCTGGAATTGGTGGTGGGGCTTCTCCATCGCGGATGGACCCCGTATTTGGCTCCCAACTTACTTGGGCCATGCGGGCGCAATTGCCGTGACCCTGCTTGGTTTGCTGGCGGTCTATCTCCTGGTGTTATGGTGGGAAAGCCGCGGCGGGCTGACCATGCCCGAAATGCCATTCAACAGCAGCGATGAGGAGAGCTTTGGTGCCAAATTGCAGGACAGCCTGCGCCGCTTTTTTGTCCACGGCTGGCCGATCACCATTGGTGGCGCGGCACTCGGCTTTCTAAACGTGCTCATGTTCCTCAACTCTCACCCCTGGGGGTTCACCGGCGAAGTTTCGCGCTGGGTCATTGGCTTCACCAACGTGCTCGGTGTTGGTCCTGGCGAGTTGCAAGGTGCCGCCAGTCTCCCTGGCTGTGCGCTAGAAGTTGCAGAATCGGGAATTCTTCACCACATGCTCTTCTTGGTATGGGGCATGGTCTTTGGCTCATTTATCGCCGCACTTTTTGCTGGTGAGTTCAAGATTCGCTTCCCCCGCCAAAAGATTCGCTATGCCCAAGCAGCCGGTGGTGGTGTCGTCATGGGCTATGGCGCAGGATTGGCAATGGGCTGCACCATCGGTGCGTTCTTCTCGGCCATTCCCTCGTTGGCAGCCAATGGCTGGTTCTTTGCTCTCTTCCTTGCTATCGGCGCATGGGTGGGCACGCAGATTATCCAGCGCATAGAATAGATTATATCGAATGACTATGTCGAACAGGCTGTGTTGGTTTATACCAGTTGGCTGATACAAGTTGACACAAATACAAGTTGATACAAAAGGAGAAACCTATGTCACTTAAACAACTAGATGTACGCGGTGAGATCTGCCCCTACCCAATGATGAAGACCGTCCAAGCCCTTAAAAAGCTAGGCCCCAATGACCAAGGGCTAGAGGTCATTACAGATCATGCTCCTGCCCTAGAAACCATTCCCACCCAGGCAGTACGCCTGGGCTATGCCGCCACCATCGAAGAGACCGGCTCTCCCGAATGGCGCATTACCCTGACACGCAACAAGTAATACATAACAAGTAAAGCGTTCTGACAAACTACCAAGATACGGTCTCTCACTTTACAGAAGATCAAGTTTATAGAAGATCAAGATAAGGAAAAACGATTATGCAACTTCGCAACCTGTTGGTTCTCACGCTTGTCTTGGTCAGCACTGTACTTGGTGCGTGTGCTACGCCTTTGACACCGGTTGCCGACACATCGGTAGAACCTGTAACCATTGACGCTTACGCCAAACCAGAGGTGCTCGTAGACACAGCGTGGGTACAAGAACATCTAGAGGACCCCTCTGTGCGCCTGATCCATGCCGGGAATGCAGAGGATTACGCCGCGGGGCATATCCCCGGCGCAGTCAATGTCAACGTTGGTCAGGACATGACCAACCCAGAAGATTCAACTCAGGGCCAGATTCTCACCCAGGATGCTCTTTCTGCACTGTTGAGCCAGTTGGGTGTTACCGCCGATACAACCGTGGTCTTCTATGACAATAACAACAACTTGCAATCGGCGCGTGCCTATTGGGTGCTCAAGTATTACCAGCACGACGATGTACGTATCTATAACGGGGGCCTAAAGAAGTGGACGGCTGAGGGTCAGGAACTCGTCACCGACGAAGTTGTTGTCACCCCCACCGAATACGTTGCCCAAGACCCCGACCTCGCCATCCGCACAACAACTGAATATGTGCTAGAGCGAATTGATGACGAGAACGTCGTGATGTGCGACACCCGCAACGCCGAGGAATTTGCCGGAACCGATGTGCGTGCGGCACGTGGTGGGCATATCCCTGGCGCAATCAATGTTGAATGGGTCTATGCAGTCGCCGAAGATGGCACCTTCAAGGATGCTCAGAGCCTCTATGATCTCTACACTGAGGCAGGCTTTGTGCCCGACAAGGAGATCATCACTTACTGCCAGACCGGCGTGCGCGGCGCACATACCTGGTTTGTGCTGCGTGAACTGCTCGGCTTCCCCGATGTCCGCAACTATGATGGCTCGTGGGAAGAATATGGCAACCGCACCGACACCCCCATCGAATCATAAGTGGAACGGAGTTGCCCTGCATCATCAGGCGCAACTGCTGTCGTCTTGGTAGGCACATTGATAGGCACAAAACGGGCAGGCTGCCATGCGACCTGCCCGTTCGCTTTTCTTGCACACGAGTTGTCCGAATCCCATAATCCAGGGTATGATCCCCTAGCGTACAACTCCCTAAGCTCACTCAAGTTGCTACCTTAGGGAAACGCGTTGAGCTGTCACCCCGCAGGGGTCTCTCTGCCTCCACTTCCTCAGAGAGATCGGCCCCCGGATGATCCAGCTTGCCACTTATCAACCATCCCTGCAAACATGGCTATGTAAGCCCAAAGATAATCCAAACAATCTTGATAAGCCACACAACAAGGAGTTGTTATGAAGATCACCCACGTCCGCGTCTTCCGGGTTGAAGGTGTATTGGAATATGATGGCGAATTTTGGGAAGAGCGGCTAATCCGCCCAATAGACATCTATCCTGAACACAAAGTGGAAGGCCCAACCTGGATTGAACCTATTAGCCCAGGTAAGTATCGCAACGTGGCCCATTTTGTCGAGATCGGGACCGATGCAGGCATCACTGGCATTGGCGGCCCCATGCCGCTTGAGCAAGCCTTTATTGTAGAGAGAATGCTCAAGCCGCTGCTCCTCGGCCATGACCCGCTGGCAATTGAACGGATCTGGGATCGCATGTACCGCGCGCTGGTGCATGGGCGCAAGGGTGTCGAGATGATGGCGATCAGCGTAGTAGATTGTGCGCTGTGGGATCTTAAGGGCAAGTGGGCCAACGCCCCTGTCTATGTGCTGCTCGGCGGGCCAATTCGCACGGAAATCCCCGCCTATGCCTCCATGCTTGGTTATTCACTCGACCCTGAACTTGTACAAGAACGCGTGCAAGAGATTGTGCGCCAAGGCTACCGCCATACCAAATGGTTCTTCCGCGACGGCCCCACCGATGGTGTCGCGGGTATTCATCGCAATGTGCGGCTGGTCAAGACCCTACGCGAAGCAGCTGGTCCTGACATAGACATTATGCTCGACTGTTGGATGAGTTGGGATGTCCCCTACACCATCCAAATGTCCAAGCGGCTCGAAGAGTACAATCCGCGCTGGCTAGAAGAGCCAGTGCTGCCCGACAAGATCGCACAATATGCCGAAATTCGCGCCAACTCGCACGTGCCTATCTCTGGTGGCGAACATGAATACACCCGCTGGGGAATCAAGGCATTGCTCGACGCACGCGCCTGTGATGTCCTACAACCCGACATTTACTGGGCGGGCGGCATCTCCGAAACCATGAAGATTACTGCGCTGGCCTCGGCCTACGATGTGCCCATCATCCCCCACGGCCATTCTACTCCCGCCACGGCGCACTTTATTGCCGCATGGCCTGAAACCACCTGCCCCCTGCTTGAATACCTGGTCAAATGGAACGAGATTCACCAGTTCTTCCTCAAGAACCCACTCAAGCCGGTCAATGGCAAAGTCACACTACCCACCACGCCAGGGTTGGGCATGGAATTAGACGAAGCCAAAATCGTTCAGCAGCAAGACCTTTCCTTCTAAGCTATACTGCCCTGAGGCGCTACTGTCTCAGGGCAGCAACGAACGCATTCTCGTTTCCCTTGCGCCCCAGCGTCTCTGCGTGCGCTCTTAAAATCTGATATTACCGTACAGACTGGACCAATACACCATGAAATTTCTGATCTACCCTGCCATTCCTGACAGCGAGCTAGCCGAATTACAACGTGTTGCCGGAGATACGACGCTAATCAACGCACGCGACGAAGCGATGGCCCGCGAACATATCGTGGATGCCGAAGCTATGTACGGCATTTTGACACCTGACCTATTGAAGCACGCCACGAAACTACGCTGGCTCCAAACACCCATGGCCGGGCTGGAACGCTATATGTTCCCAGAACTCGTCAACAGCGACATCACCATGAGCAACATGGCAGGAATTTACAGTGATCAAATTGCTGACCAAGCCATTACCTATATGCTCATGTTTGCGCGCGGGATGCATATCTATCTGCGCCGCCAGCTCGATCATCACTGGGAGGAAGGTGTTCCCATCATCCATCTGGCGGATCAGACATTGGGGGTGGTTGGTCTTGGTGGCATAGGCAGCGAAGTGGCCCGCCGCGGTCATGCTTTGGGGATGCGCGTCTTGGCAGTCGAGGCCAAAGCTCGCCCCCAGCCCGACTATGTAGATGAGTTGTGGGGTGCGGAGCGGCTAGACGATCTGCTGGCCCAGTCCGATTTTGTGATCTTGTGCGTGCCACATACACCAGAGACGGTAAAGCTCTTTACCTTGCCCCGCCTGCAAAAGATGAAACCTACAGCCTATCTCATCAACATTTCGCGCGGGATTGTGGTGGACTTGGCCGACCTAACCACGGCATTACAGACCGGCGTCATCGCCGGTGCAGGGCTGGATGTCTTTGAAGTTGAGCCACTCCCAGCCGACCACCCGCTGTGGGAGATGGAGAATGTCATCATCACACCCCACAGTGCCCACACTAGCCCCCACGTCACTCCTCGGCGCATTGGCTTTGTGCGTGACAATCTCCGCCGCTATCTGGCTGGAGAGCCTGTGCAGAACGTCATTGACAA
The DNA here is from genome assembly GCA_946885925.1 of uncultured Litorilinea sp. Next base: position 1,914 of record CAMPHP010000115.1, on the reverse strand, counting down.
GTCCCGGTGGTTCTGAGATCAGCCCGCTACCTCGATATTGCGGTAGCGGGCCTGCACAAAGGCAAAGACCGCATAGGCAACAAATCCCAGGGCTACCAGCGCCAACAGCCAGGCCCCAAAAGGCTGTTGGGCTACCTTATCTAGTGCCTCCTCCATCCCAACCGCAGCGTCAGGATTAGTCTGAATAGCCGCCCATATCAAGAAACCACCAATGATCACATAGATAATGCCGCGCGCACTATAGCCCAACCGGCCACTACGAATAGCCCAAGTGCTTTCGGTCGAACTCATCTGGTGCAGTTTCAACTCTTTACGGAACTTAGCAGTCATCCCATAGTAGATCTGGAAAAGACCCACTCCAATGATGATCAGCGCCACTATGCCCACGAGCCAGCGACCAAAGGGTTGGGCCATCAGTTGAGCCGTCCAATGCTCAGTGCTGTCCTGGCCGCCACTGCTGCTGACAAAGCCCATTACAATCCGCACTGCTTCCCAAGCGAGTGTGCCATAGATAAGAGCACTCACGACATAGCCAAGGCGTTGGACAATACGCTTGGGGCTGTTAGAGTCATTGTGGTCAGGGTCTAAGAAGGCTTGAATCAAACGCCAAAGTGCATAGCCCACAAGGCCAACAGCCGTTAAGACCAAAATTGCCTGACCAAAGGGCTGGCGATTAAGCGCCTTCAGCGCGCCCTCTGTGCCAGTGGTTTCACCGCCCGTGCCAATCGCGGCCTGAATCGCTAGCAAACCAATCAGAAAATAGACCAATCCCTTGACAGCATAGCCCAGACGCGCAAGGCGTTCAATCCACGGCTTAGTTCGCACTACATTCTGTGCAGTTTGGGCAATACTCTCAGAGATATCCATTTTTGCATTCATGTTATCGCCTCTGTAGATACCTATTAATCGGGTTGTTATAGCGTGCACTTGGCAAGTAAATCAGGGCGTATCTCACGCTAGGGGCCGGAACGCCGCCACAGATGGCGGCATCATCGGCAATAGGAGAGATGCCAGCAAGGCTTGTCCTGGTGAGGAATGCAGGTAAGGAATGCTGGCGCTCCATCCTATGCCCAACCTGAAATGCACCCGCAAATCAGTTGCCAAGATAGCACGATGTATGTCCGGGCAAGTTTATCCAGCGGCGCGTCAAAGCACCATAGACCTAGATAAGGGCTATGGATATAGCTTCAGGAAGAATCCAACTCGTGTTTTAGCGATTCAAATCCTGGATTGGGGGACTAAGCCGCTTTGGCAAATTCTAAGATGAGGAAAAACGGAAACCGAGCATACATATTGGAATAAGGAAGTTGCTTATAGCGTTCGGGCAGGTTGTCAGCAACGACCTGGGGAACTTGGACATCTTGTAAGCCGTGCAGCACAAATCCCGCTTCGCGGAATGCCGTAATGTACTCTTCCAACGTGCGGTGAAAGTAATAAACGGCTACCCCATCCTTCGCCATATTATAGAGGGTGGTCTTACCGGAATCGAAGTAGTTTTCGACTTTCTCCCGAATCAAGGCCGAATAGGGATTGTTCAGCGACAACACCACGCGCCCATGTGCCTTGGTTACAGATCCCAACGTAGCGACAAACCCCTGGTAATCAGGCACGTCATTGATCACCAGGTTACTCACTACGACATCAAATGCCCCTTGATATTCAGACAGTGGTTGGCTCAGGTCATGCACCAGGTAGGTAATTTGACCCTGTGTAGCTTGACCCTGTGTATCCTGAGCCTGGGCCAGTTCAATCAGCAGCGCTGCCACATCAACAGCCACTACCTGGGCACCACCTTCGGCCAGAAGGCGAGCCACAATCCCCTCACCACATCCAGCATCTAGAACTGTAAGCCCGCGAACACTCCCCACTCGCTCCAGCAAGCGCGGAATAACAAGGTCATGGTTAAACGAAAAG
>CAMPHP010000114.1 GCA_946885925.1 uncultured Litorilinea sp. | reverse complement strand
AGCTAATCAATTCAGGCCAATCAATTCGAGCCAATCAATTCGAGGAGGACATGATGGATCTACAAGAGCTACGGGCTCGACAAGCACCCCTCAAAGAGCAATATCGTCAAGAGCCAGAGTCCGCGCTGATAACGCTCAAGGCCCAGGGTCAGATTGGTGAGGGGATTACCTGTCGCGTAGAGACTGGCAGAGCCTTAGTAGAAGCAGGGCTGCACCCTGCAACAGGTGGCGACGGGTTTGCTCTCTGTTCGGGTGACATGCTGTTGGAGGCGTTGGTTGCTTGTGCTGGTGTGACGCTCAATGCTGTGGCGACTGCCATCGAAGTTGACCTGCGTGGCGGAACCGTGCGCGCTGAAGGGGATCTGGATTTTCGGGGGACGCTAGGTGTCTCCAAGGAAGTACCTGTGGGCTTCCAGCGTATCCGTCTCTACTTTGACCTAGACACCGATGCGCCTGCCGATAAGCTAGCCACTCTGATACGGCTTACTGAACGCTACTGTGTAGTCTACCAGACACTACGGCATGGGCCGGAGATTACTATCGAGTATGGGGTCATGGCATCTTAGGGGTATACTGAGGGCATGCGATGGTATGGCATATCGTCCACGCAAGGTCATCCTTCCAGAGTATTCTTCCAAATAACCAGCATAGGAACAATCAGATGACACAGCAAGATCCACCATGGAGCGGGCTTTACGACAGTCTGGGCCGTCCACTCGGCAAGATGCCAGACGAGCTTTGTCCAGCTAGCAATACGGTATTGATTAACGACCAAGGTCACGTGCTGCTACACAAGCGCTCCGATAATGGCGCATGGGCACTGCCAGGCGGGCGTATGGAGATTGGCGAAAGCATTGAGCAATGTGCAATCCGTGAGATGTTTGAGGAGACAGGGCTGCATGTGGTTGTCAAGCGAGTCGTAGGTGTCTATTCCGACCCCAAGAACTACTCTATCCTACGTTACCCATCTGGCTATGCTGTCCATTATCTTGTTGTCGTTTTTGAGGTAGAGCAAGTCGGCGGGGAACTGCTTATCTCGGAAGAGAGTACCGATCTTCGGTTCTTCGACGTAAATGCATTGCCGGAAGGCATTATGCCTTCCAGCCGCATACGTATCGAGGATACATTGAAACGCCGCGCTGAAGCGTTCTATAAATAGCCGAAGTGGTGGAGTCCGAATATGTTGTTACGTGCGCACGATAGTATCTTGCATGATTGTCTTGCATGGTAACTTAGTTACTCTGCGTCCTCTGACTGAGGAAGATTGGGATGTTCTGCTTAGATGGAACAGTGATCCAGATGTGCTTTACTTTGCAGATGGGGAGGATGTTTCCTCTTATGACTTGCCCACTGTCCAGTCCATCTACCGCACGGTCTCGCAAAATGCTTTCTGCTTCATCATCGAATTGGGTGGGCAGCCGATCGGAGAAGGGTGGCTGCAACAGATGAATGTAGAGCGACTATTAACAAAGTACGCTGGCAAAGATTGCCGCCGCATTGACTTGATGATTGGCGAGAAGCAATTCTGGGGTCAGGGTCTTGGTACAGACACGATCCGTACACTTACCAGATTTGGCTTTGAAACCGAAGCCGCAGATCTTATTTTTGGTCTGGTGGACGATTACAACCAGCGCAGTAGGCGTGCCTTTCAAAAAGTCGGCTATACAATTGATGCTGAGATTCCACAACCACCGGGAGGGAAGGCAAGCGTTTCATATGATTTGGTGATTTCGCGATCGCGAAATGGGTGGAACATGTAGAGGCAGCTTAAAGAAAAACGACGCAACCGCGTTCTTCAAGAGCTTGAATCCAGGTGGGGACGGAAGCCAATCTGTTCCAGCGTACATCTAGTTTCTCAAGATTCACGAGATTTTGGAGCGTATCGGGAAGATAGAGCAACTTGTTTGCTCGTAAATCCAAAAATCTGAGCGTTTCCAATCTGCCCAGCGACTCCGGTAAAGATACCAACTGGTTGTTACGCAGATCCAGATCGGTGAGGCTTGCTAGGTTGCCAATGGTCTCTGGCAGAGATGACAGGTGGTTATCTTGCAGGACTAATTTTCTTAAGTGTGCCAGATGCCCAATTGCTGGAGGAAGTGAGCGCAAGTCATTGTTCATCAAATGCAACTCTTTGAGCTTTGCCAGTTGACCAATCTCCTCTGAGAGAGACGGCAAGCGACTGTTGTAGAGGCGTAGTTCGATCAGCGCGGATAGATTGCCAATGCTTTCGGGAAAGGTGTCCAATTGATTGTCGGTGATGTTCAAATAGAGCAGGTTGCCCAGGCTTTCAATTGACTTGGGTACACGAGTCAAGCAATTGTTGCTAAGATAGAGAAAGGCAAGACTGTTCAGGTTGCCAATGGATTCTGGCAGTGAGTCCAACGCATTGTGCCCTAGATCTAGCATCCGGAGATTGACCAGATTTCCCAACGCTTCCGAGAGAGAGGTAAATTGGTTGTCTGCCAGGTTTAGGCATTGGAGATTGGTTATCTGCCAAATGGATTCTGGCAGAGACGTTAGGCGATTGTGATAGAGACTTAACTCTTTTAGTTGTCTTAACTCACCAATCCACTCCGGCAGTGAATCAAGCAAGTTCAGATCCAAATCCAATACTTCAAGCGTGCTTTGCTGCCTCACCGAATTAGGAACAGCAGTGAGTTGATCACCCCTAAAACTCAGGGATTTTTGCCCATCCATATAGACACCTTATCTGTTTTGTCTTCTTTGTCTTTCCTAATATTTGTTTTGCATTTTCTATCATACTGCCAGGCTTCACCACTTGCATAGAGCGGCGCAAGATCTCGCCCCCACCGTGTCCAAGACCAAGTCTACATCATAGACTTCATTTTTAAAGGGTGCTGCCGTGTAATCTATGACGATATCGGCTCCTAGTTTCGCCCACCATGAGAACTGCGACTCCCTTTCTGGAAAAGTCATGGACGAGGGTACCGCGAGGTAGGATTAAGGGGAGCAGATAAGGTGTCAAATTGAGCTGCTAATTCTGGACCGAATGGGTGGTCAGATATATGGTTGCCACAGGTGGCGGCGGTCCGGCCCCAGCGTGAGATACGCCCGCAGGGAGATCCCTATTTTTATGAGCATCACTTTTGCTATACTGTATAGATGTGATTTATTTGAAACAAGCTATGTTTGGCTTGACCCTTATCTTGGATTGCTGTTATGCCTACCCTCAACGAATTGCTTGAAAGCTCCGCTGCGCTGCACCGACATCTCTGTCCCCGTCAGGTTTTAGGTATCCGCATGGGCCTATGGGCTGGTGAGTTGCTGGCGCTGGATCTGCCCCAAAGCAACAAGCGGCTGTTGACCATTGTCGAGACCGATGGCTGTTTTTGCGATGGGGTGGCAGTGGCAACCAATTGTTGGGTGGGACGGCGCACAATGCGCATTGAGGATTATGGCAAGGTTGCTGCTACCTTTATTGACACAAAAACCATCTGCGCTTGGCGGATAGCTCCCCAGGCCAGTGCACGCACAGACGCCTCGGCTTATGCGCCAGAGGCAACCAATCGCTGGCAGGCAATGTTGTTGGGCTACCAGCGCATGCCCACTGAAGCATTGCTCGTCGCCCAGCCTGTGGAACTGCTGACACCCATTGGCGAGATTATCAGCCGCGCCGGTCAACGCGTTCCCTGTGACCGCTGTGGTGAGGAAATCATCAACGCACGTGAGGTACATGTTGATGGGGCGACGCTCTGCCTGGCTTGCGCGGGGGGTGGGTATTATAGGCAGAGTACAGGGATGCGATAAGAGAAGAATTCTCTCACTCTGAAATTCTCCCGCTCCGTGGATAATGAATCGTTGGACTTCGCTGTACGTCCTATAATCGTGCAGCGAGATATATTGACGGGGGTAAATCCACTGTTCGCGCCTCCCTTGTCACGGCATCAGAGCAGTAACCTCTTATCTATTCCTCTATCTCTATCCCCTACATATACCCCTGGTGAATTGCTATTACAAACCTTACGGTGTATTCTGGCGATAGTAACGAACCATCGAGGATGCTACGCATGAGCACGTAGTGGCAGAATGCATTGTTCATGCTCGCTGTGTTTCCATGCCGTTACAGGCAGTGCGTTCATTGAGCACTCAGCCCCCTATCCCATCACCTCGATAGAATCCCACGCTATCATTCGATCCCTTTGCACTGCCATTGCAACAGACACCAACTGGTGTTTGTGTGTTTGTGCACCCCCGTACGGCCTGATACATGGTATCCCAGGCCATACTCTATGTTAGTGAGCAAAGGAGATAGACTATGTCAGATCGAAAAGCCCGTGCTGGGCATTCGTTGCGAGTCTGGAGCGTACTGATTGTTATGCTCCTGGTTGGAAGCATGATGGCTGGATTTACGGTTCCCACTGCCAGTGTACAAGAACTTGCACAACCCGCTGCACCTGCTCAACAGGGACCTACACTGCCCTTACCGCTTCCGCCAGGTCAGTCCGAGGATGGCTACAGTTTACGCCCGATTACTACAGAACTGGAGTGGCCGCTGGAAGTTCTCCTCGGTCCAGATGGCTTCCTTTGGGTCACCGAGCGTACTGGCAAACGCGTGACACGTATTGACCCGGAAACCGGGGAGCAGCGTGTCGCCATTACGATTGCGGAGGTGTATCAGAGTGGGACTCAAGATGGACTACTCAGCATGGTCTTCCATCCGGATCTACTGCAGGACACAGGCAACGACTATGTCTATCTCGCCTACACCTATCTTGCTGAGCCGACCGAGGAAATTACGACTACGGACGAGGTTACTCCCACTGAAGAACCTACCGAGGAACCTACAGAAGAAGCAACTGCCGAGCCGACCGAAGAGGCTACAGAGGAACCAACCGCTGAGCCAACTGAGGAAGCTACTGAAGAAGCTACGGCCACTGACGAGATTACAGGCACTGAAGAAATTACACCCACTGAGGAGCAAGTTACGCAAGGTACAGGTGCTGAGGGGTCGTCCCCTGGCATGGAACCTGACGCCTATCGTCGTGCGAAGATTCGACGCTACACCTATGATCCCGATAACGAAGTCTTGATAGATCCGGTTGATCTAATCGTGAATCTGCCTGCTAGCCATGATCACAACTCCGGCAGGTTGGTCTTTAACCCGGATGGCACGCTCTTCTACTCGATTGGTGACCAGGGCAATAACCAGTTTGACCGTGCTTGTCTGCCGATTCTGGCCCAGGAGATACCAACTGAAGAGGAAATAATTGAAGGCGACTGGAGCAAATATCCTGGTAAAATTCTGCGTCTCACCCTCGAAGGCCAGATTCCCGACGACAATCCAACGATCAACGGTGTGAAAAGCCACATCTACTCCTATGGTCACCGCAACGTTCAAGGGCTTGTGCTCAGTCCCGACCTCCAACTTTATGCAACCGAGCATGGCCCCAAGACGGATGACGAGGTTAACTTGATTGAGCCTGGCATGAATTACGGCTGGCCCTATGTCGCTGGCTATCAGGACGACCAGGCGTATGTCTATGGCAACTGGTCCGCTGCGGAGGATTGTGAAAGTCTGACATACAGTGATTTCGAGATCCCGGAATCCGTGCCAGTGCAGCAGGAAAGCGACTGGAGTGATCCCAATTTATGCCGCCACTCTATACCTTTGGCACAGTCCCCGATGACTATGACTTCCAGCCTGAGATCTGCGCGCCAAACTTCTACATCTGCTGGCCCACGGTCGCACCGACAGGCATTGCCGTCTACTCTGCGGAATCCGAGAATATACCGGGAATGCCTACATCGTTGCTGGTCACCGCGCTAAAGACAGGCACTGTGTATGGGTTGGAGTTGAACGAAGATGGCACGGCTATTGTTGGGGATGCGATCCCGATGGTCAAGACAATAAATCGCTACCGCGACATTTTCATAGACCCGGATTCTGCCACCTTCTACGTGATTACCGACAGCGGTAACAACACACAAGGCTCCTTCCGCCTGCCAACCTCGGCCCTCGAACACCCAGGCGGACTGCTGGAATTCAGTTATCTGGTTGAGGAATGAGCCGGAGAGATCTAACTCTCTGCAAAGAATAAGCAGGAAATAAGTAGAGGGGCGGCGAGTCACATCGCCGCCCCTCATGTTTGCTGAGCGAATGAGTTTAGAGAGTTGCCACAGTTGGGCTAAATCTACACAAGATGATGGTTGTTCGTGATACCTACCCGAATATTATTCAAATAAACCAGCAAGAATTGTCGCAGCGGTGTTCATCACCGACTTTCCTGCCTCTAATTCTGCAATACCAGCGGTCACCAAATTAGGATCTCCACTTTCTATGCCGATGGTGAAATACGTCATGGCCTTCTCATAGCTATTGGTCATCTCTAGAAGATTATTGTGCATATCGGCAAGCTCGGCAGGTGGATTCATTCCGCGAATCAGGTGGTTCGTCGACAGGATGGTTGCGAAGTTAACGAGTACCTCTTCTCGCCAATTTTTGTCCGACATCAGCTCAGGTGTGGCTTCAACGTTGCTACTTAAGCTCTCAAGCGTGCCTAATGTGCCCGTATAGTTATTGATATGTACCAATACTTCCGCCGCATATCCCTGGGCTGCTGAAATATCAACAATGCCCCCCTTTGTTGTAGGCGTGGTGGCTGGCTCAACTGGTACAACCGCTAGCTCCTCTACGGGTCCCGTTACCAAGAACGCGGCAATCCAGGCATTTGTATCAAGTGCAAGCCAACTGCTGTCCTCATTTTTCCCCACTGCCATCAAGGTTTCACCAGCCCTAGCATGGCCAATGATTGAGTATTGTGTCCCAGGACCGCTACGTAGATTGGCGTTGCGTTTAACCTGGACGGGAACTCCCGGCAATGTAGAAGCAGATGCGATTCCAGCGGGGATGGTTTCGGTGGGCATTGGCGTGAGCGTCGGCGCATCTGCCAGGGCTGGCGTTGCATCCGTAGCCGGAGTTGCCGTAGGCTCCACAGTGGGTGTCTCTGCCTCTCTGGTAGCTACAGGAGCTTGAGTAGCCTCCGCAGTCTCGACTGGCTCAGGCGTAGCCGATGCAGTCGCTGCTGGTGTAGTAGGTTCTGGCGCGGTTGCACGTGGCGTGCGCGTGGCTGCCGATGATGGCGTCTGGACAGGGGTGTCCTTCTCCGTTGGAGCCGGTGCAGTGGCTGCATCTTCATCTGTTTGTGGCATCTCTGCCATGAGTGACCATATACCGCGCTTTGACGTTATTGCCTCTGCTTGGGCCGCGAATATTTCGTCTAGCTTGTCTGGATCTGTTGCCGATAGGTCAGCCACAGCAAATCCCTGACGCACTAGTTCGGCGTTGACATAAGTTCCATCGGCAAGATAAACACTGCCAAGCAGCAGATCAGTTTGGCTAGCCTGCGAGGTATCTGTAACCGGGCTATTTGTAACGATGTCCACCACTTGCCATGCAACCATATCCGTATTGGCTTTATTTGCTTCCGCATGGAAAGGTTCGCCTTCATCGGGTGCATCAATGAATTGGTAACGGACACGCCGCTGCTGTCCATCGATCAGTACATCGACCGTATCGCCGCTTACAATATTGATGACGGCTGCACGAAAAGTAGTTGTCTCTGTCACTGGCTCTTGCTGCTCGATTGCCGCGGAATCGCTATCGGGTGTCGTGGGTGTTGCCGTGCTGGTAGGTTGCTCACTATCAGGCTCTATGGGGGCAGAGGTAGACTCACTTGTAGGCGAAACTTCGGCTTGGGCTACTTGGGTGGGCAACACAGGTTGTACCTGAGCCAGTGTACCTAAGATTGGCTGCACACTCGCTGCCTGTAACGCTTGTAAAGAGTCTCCAAGTGGCAGAAACTTGTCATGGAATGACAAATCAACTGGCTCCGATACCAGAGGAATATCAAATACCATAAAGGTAGGTTCACGTTGGCCCGCGGCTACACATTG
>CAMPHP010000113.1 GCA_946885925.1 uncultured Litorilinea sp. | reverse complement strand
CTCTTGAGAAACACTCCTCTCTTGCACAAAACCGAGTAGCTATACAAACGCCATAAAGTCAACACAAGTTAAGACAAAAACAACACAATCATCCTACGAACCGGAAAACAATCTGTCACGTCATCTCATATACAGTGTCCATTCCACTGTACTTCACTACGCTGCGTCTCATCGTACTCTGTGCCAATCCTCATGTGTCCAGGCACGAGGCTAAGGCACAGAAGCGAGAAAGCGGGTCTAGTAGTCTAGGCGATAGCACCTCCCTTCGGTGCTATGTCTCCTCGATAAAACCAAATCAACCCAGCCTCCTTTCATTAGCGCCGTCTAATGATGACGACCGGTTCAAAATCAAACAATTATGCGTGCTATCTCAATGTATTGTGCGACTCAACGTGCTTACATTTACATATCATAGCGGATTTTTTGGGTTTGTCAATACCCAATTTTTCCAATTTGTCAAATTCATTGTTATATGCTTGCGACTTACGCACTTTCATGTGCAAAGTGGACTAAATCCCTGCTGATTTCATCTGCCAGCTAGCTCTCTAACAGCAGCGCGCCTGTCATGCCGTACGGTTCTCTTTAGGCGAGCAGAGGCAGAGAACCCCTTCCAGGGTGACAGAGCCGCGCGTTTCTACAAAGTAGATGTTTGGTTTATACACACCTGAGTTACCTTCACCCCTGTGCTTGTGGCATAATCTCATTACTTCCCACCAACAACCACTCCCTTCTCACCCACTCATGGAGGAATTATGCGTATTACCGATCTCAAGACCTTTGTGGTCGGCAACCCGTGGAAGAACTGGGTCTTTGTTAAACTCTATACGGATGACGGCATCACTGGGCTGGGCGAGGCGACAGGTGGTCTCGCCACCAAGCCCCATTTGGGTGATGTCGAAGAGCTGCGCCGCCATGTCATCGGCGAAGATCCGCGTCACCCCGACCGCATCTGGTATAAGCTCCACAAAGCGCGCTTCTATGGTGTCACCCTTGCCATGAGCGCCATCGAACAGGCATGTTGGGACATTTTGGGCAAAAGTCTCGGCGTACCAGTTTGGCAATTGTGGGGCGGCAAACACAATGACCAGTTGCGCGTCTATGGCAATGGTTGGTACAAAGGCGACCGCACGCCGGAGGCGTTTGCCGAACGAGCGGCAGCGATGGCGGCAAAGGGCTATACGGCTCTCAAATTCGATCCCTTTGGCGGAGCCTATCAGCAAATTAGCCGCGAGAGCGAAGACCTGTCTATCGAGATAGTACGGGCAGTGCGCGAGGCAGTAGGTCCAAAAGTCGATCTACTGATCGAAGCGCACGACCGCTTTACTGTCACGCATGCCATTCGCCTGGGTCGCCGCCTGGAAGAGTTTGATCCTATGTGGATGGAGACACCCGTACGTAGTTTTGACATAGAGGGCCACATTGAGGTAGCCCGTGCCATTAAGATTCCAGTCGTCTTGGGCGAAGCCTTTAGCGAGCTACGTGACTTTGCCGACCTCTTATCCCATCGGGTCATTGACATTGTGCAGCCCGAACCGCAAAAGCTTGGCCCCGCCCGTGCACGACAAGCCTGCGCCATTGCCGTTGCCTACACGGCGCTGGTAGCGTGCCACCAAGCCCAAAGCCCCTTCTGCACTGCCATGAATGCCCATATCCATGCCTCCATCCCGAATTTCCTGATCCACGAAAACTTTGATGACTCGATGGAGACGTGGACATGGGATCTATTACAAGGTGTGCCGCGTGTAAAGAATGGCTATATTACCGTACCTGATACGCCCGGTTGGGGTGTTGAATTAAACGAGGAAGAAGCGAGCAAACATCCATATAGCGAGGTCTATTTCCTACGCCTCTTTGAAGAAGGCTGGGAGACACGCCGCCCGCCAACATCCGCCTAGCGCACATTCAACCAGGAGTAAAAGTGAAATAGCTAAAATGCAGAAAACAAGGGCCGCACCACATTCTTCTTGTGTGGTACGGCCCTTATTATCCTACCTTTCCAAATAAGCGATTCTCTCCAAGTCTCACAATCTTCACATGTCAGACCCGAATGCTCTCCGGCGTACCTGGCTCGCCATTTCCCCTTTACACGCTTATTCTGCATTGACAGCGTTAGCAGTTGCTCAACAACTTGTTATAGTTCTTTTAACAGAGTGCATGAGTTTTGTTTCCCTTCGTAAACAACCCTATTTCATTACGTCATCAGCATTCATGCACTCCATTATGTGAGCAACATTCTCGTAGTGCTATGATTCTCAGTGCCATGATTCTCGTCTGAAAGAGATCTGAGTACAACGAGCTTTCAAAATTTATAGGGTCGTCAAGTAAATACTAAGAATTGCCTATTGACAATAATACAAAATCAGTATAATATGACGATATTGTAAGTTTTGCTGATGAGGATTGACAAGTATAGATGATATTGCCCGCTGCACTTGGGCCTTAGTCTGCATCCCACGTAATTCCCTACACTGCCCCACACCCACCCAAGAGTCATATTGCTTGTCACTGCATATAGCAGTGAAACGAGTTAGATATTCGTCGCCGCTACACGCCGTTCGAGACAGCGCTGTCTCGTTAACGCCGCGCTGCCGGTCTCTATTGCCATTCATTATCCCTTACATCTTCTACCATCTAGCCGAAGCCGGACATTCTGCACGAAAGTTCGTTTTTGTTGGCAATTGATGTTTGAAGGTCAAAAGGACTGTATGGTAAAGACGAAGTTCATTCGCCAAAATATCAGGGTTCAACGCCCCGCTCCACTACGCTTAACGCGCTTTTGGCTGCCGATTCTGTTGATCTGTTGCGTGCTGCTGCTGGCTAGCAGCAGCGCAAGCGCGCACGGCATTGGCTATTATCTCATCCGCGGCTCCCAGATCGGCAACTACAGAGTACATGTCTGGAATGCGCCTGGTGTCCTCCGCACCGGCGATATTCACATGGATACCGCGGTGATGGACGCAACGGGTAAACCCGCGCTCTCGACACTGGTTCAAGTCGCCTTTATACCGCTCAATCTTGATATACCGCCGATGGTTATTATGTCGAGTCCACCAGAGATTGAGTATCCCCACTCGCGCGGAGCATCGTTTCGTCTGGATTATCCAGGCACTTATCGCATCGAAATTATGCTTATGGATGCCACTGGCATGGTAGGCACAGTCAGCACCGATGTAATCGTACAGACGGTAAACTGGCAGATCAAGGCAGCAATTTTGGTGCTGGGCATCCTGTCAGTATGTGCTGGCCTCTGGATTGTATTCCAATCCAAAGCGTTTTGGGTTATGCGCCGTGTTAGCCATCGAGTGACTCCGCGCCACCTGCGTATTTATGCGGGAGCTATTCGCAACGCGTCCATTCGTTCTCAAGGCTTATATGCGAAAGCACCTATTTATATTCGCGAAGTTCATGTTAGGGGAGGTCAAGCTTGCATGAGTGATTTCATGACTGATGTAGTAACAACTGTTATTCAACGTCGCCAACCTAGATGGTTTCAACTTCTTAATGGGCAATACCACGCCCCTGCGCTGTGGATTTTTATGCTGGTTATCGTTGCCCATTGGCTGGAGCACGTATTACAAATCTACCAAATTTACGGGTTGGGTTGGGCACCCGCTGCCGCGGGTGGTCTGCTAGGGGTAATCTACCCACAACTGGTCGAATCAGAGATCTTGCACTTTGTCTACGACTTTATCCAATGGGGTGGCATTATCCTCCTTCGACCTGGTTTCCAAGGGCGTGCCCGTACCTTATGGACCATTGCCATGGTCATTCAGACTTGGCACTATATTGAGCATGTGCTGCTAATGGGCCAATATCTAACTGGCAACTATCTCTTTGGCGCGGCACAGCAAATTAGTATCGGACAACTCTGGTTCCCGCGGGCCGAACTACACTTCTTCTATAACTTGTTCGTGTTCGTGCCAATGGTCATCGCTATTCACTACTACCTAAAACCCCAGATTGAATCGCTCGCCGCTACCAGTGCAACGCCATCTGAACTGGCAGGAGAGTCTGCGTTAGGTGCCGAATAAGTCTAGGCCAAGTTAATCCATGACCAATTAGCATCCATCTCAACATGTGAAAACTCGAATTTTGAGATGACCTGTAGTATTTAGAGGAGGAGACAAACAGATGGTGGAGATGCAACCTTTGGAAGCTACTGAGAAGATCACAGAAGAAATCATAGCAGAAATTACAGCAGAAATTACAGAGGTACTCGACGATGAAGGCGAGGTTCGCCAACCAGTACCCTTTGGAGAGAGCGGAGCCGCATTCTTACGCAATGTCACGCAACATGCTGTCTTTTTGGGCTTTGTGATGATAATCCTAATGTTCATTCGCGTTTTTGGGCAACAATAGAGAGCATGCCGATATAGATCAGTTCTGTTTTGCTGTGAGTTTGACCATGCCAGGGTTGAACTCACAGCAAGTTTTTTCGTGACGGCTTCTCCTCTTTGTATGACTTCTCCTTTTTCATACGCAGAACCGAGTTATGATAGAAGCATTAATGAAGCGTTAATACGGAAAACTTATATCTATAAACTGATATATTCATTAACTGGCAGGCCAAAAGAGTTGTTTCTACTCGATAACATCGCTGTACGAAAGTCTGTAAACAACCATGCCCCAAGCAACATTTGTTCCTCACGGTACGCTCGACTATGCCGAACTTCGCAAGTTGGGATTGCGTCCAGAGGATATCACCTCCTTTTCATCCAATATCAATCCCTTTGGCCCAGCCCCTGCCGTACTAGAAGCGTTACGCAACGCCCCTTTTTCCGAACTTATACCCCGCTATCCTGACCGCTTTAGTTTCGAGCTATGCGAGCTACTGGCCGCGCTGCATGAGCTTTCCATAGATTCGATCTTGGTGGGTAATGGCACGGCTGACATTCTTTGGTTAATTGGGCTGGTCCATCTGCAACATCGCCGGGTTGCCATCCTCAACCCAACCTTTGGGGAATATTTCAATGTGGCGCAACTCATGGAGGCAGAGGTGATCAATCTTTGCCATCCTGGCTGGTCTGCCACCTCAACAGGCTACCAACCAAGCACAACCACCGCGAGCGATGTTGCGAAAGCGTTAGGCGATGTCCAGCCGGACGTGGTCTTTGTCTGCAATCCCAACAACCCCACAGGGCACTATCTCGCGCCCGATGCTCTAGCAACGCTCTATGACGCCGCACCCGCTGCCCTCTGGATCATTGACGAAGCCTATGCTGAATTTATGGACAGCCCAGCCACCACCGCGGCGTGGATATCGCGTGGCAATTGGCTAGTTCTGCGTTCCATGACCAAAGATTTTGCGCTGGGGGGCCTGCGTTTGGGCTATGTGCTGGGTGCGCCCGCTTTGATTCAAGTCCTGCAAGCAGCCCAACCACCCTGGAATGTTAATCTTCTGGCCCAAGTAGCAGGTGCGGTCGCCCTACGGGATGGATTGGAGTGGCGGCGCTCGACACTCACCGCGTTACGTAAAGAGTGCGCGCTGCTACAAGAGGGTCTGCGCGGTGCAGGCTATCAACCCTATCCCACCACCGTCAACTACTTCTTGGTTCCCGTCCATTCACCGGCAACGCTGCGCGACGCATTACTGGCGCGGCGGCTCATCGTGCGCGACTGCACATCCTTTGGCCTGCCCAACTTTATTCGTATCGCCGTCCAACGCCCAGAAGCCAACGCCCGCCTCATGCAAGCCTTGATCGAACTTGCTCCGACCGCTGTCCCTTCGTCACACACGGTATAAATATCATCACATAATCATCACTACTTGAATATGCTTCATCCGGTACACTTCGCCAATAGCAATCACATCAATAGCAAGCAACAGAAAATGGCACATGCCCATAAAAGACACCTGCTGTTATACACAGACAAAGTAATTTAAGTTGCTAGCTTTGGGAATGCCCCGACTCGGTGATAGATGCTGTGACTCTGCTAGCTAATACCACTCATCAAAGACTCTTCACCGTCAAACTCCACAAACTCGCCCGTAACCGTATAGACAACGCGCTCACAGACGTTTGTCACACGGTCACCCGCGCGCTCCAGATTGTGCGCCACCCAGGAGAGGTAGTTGGCCTGGTCGATTACAGCAGGATCTTTAATGATCAAATCAAGGAGTTGACGGTTGACCATATTATAGAGGTCATCGATCGCATCATCTTCAAGAGGAATGGCGCGAGCCGCCTGGGCGTCGTAGTTAACAAATGCATCCAACGAACGCTCCAGCATACTGAGAACCCTCTCGCACATTTGTGGAATCTCGATCAATGGCTTGATCAAAGGCTCTGATCCTATCATCAGACTGATCTTACTAATGCCTTTAGCATAGTCTCCGATGCGTTCGAGTTCAGTGGAGATTTCAAGCATAGCAGCTAACAACCGCAAGTCTCTGGCAATAGGCTGTTGCATCGCAATCAAGCTCAAGCAATCGTCTTCAATGCGAAAGCGACGGCTATTGATCTCGCGGTCACCGCTGACAATGCCGCGGGCAGCATCCAAATCACGCTTTGCAAGTGCAGTCACTGCATCGGCTAATGCTTGTCGCACCATACTACCCAACATCAATATCTCATCCTGCAAGCGTTGTAGCTCGCGATTAAAGTATGTCCGCGTCACCTTGAGCCATCCATTCTAGTTAGCTGAGCAGCCAGGCGATTAGCCAAAGCGCCCTGTAATATAGTCCTCAGTCTGCTTATTCTTGGGCTTGGTAAAGATTTCCTTGGTTGGCCCATACTCCATCAGATGGCCCGTACGGCTATCATCAACCATAAAGAAAGCCGTAGAGTCAGACACACGCGCCGCCTGTTGCATATTGTGCGTCACAATAATTATAGTGTAGTTTCCCACCAATTCTCGCATCAGATCTTCGATCTTCAGCGTTGCAATTGGGTCTAGGGCCGAACAAGGCTCATCCATTAAAATAATATCAGGTTTTACTGCATTTGTACGCGCAATGCACAACCGCTGCTGTTGCCCACCCGACAATCCCAGCGCGCTCTCGTGCAACTTGCCCTTGACCTCATCCCACAGCGCCGCGCCCCGCAACGATTCCTCGACCAATTGATCCATGTTGCCGCGGAAACCATTGATCTTGGCTCCCCAGGCAATGTTGTCATAGATGCTTTTGGGAAATGGGTTGGGCTTCTGAAAGACCATCCCTACATGCCGCCGCACCTGCACAGGGTCAACGTCCTCATCATAGATGTCCTTACCATGAAAAAGAACTTTCCCTTCCACTCGTGCGCTGGGAATCAAATCGTTCATTCGATTAAAACAGCGTAGCACAGTGCTTTTGCCACAGCCAGAGGGGCCAATCATCGCCGTAATCTTGTTGCTCTCAATCGCGAAGTTCACATCGCGCACGGCGTGAAACTTTCTATAATAGATATTCAGATCCTTGGCCCAAATTGCGGGATCTTTCACCAGGGGCATATTCCCATTTCTGGATGGTTCAAATGCTGTTGTAACACCGATATTTGTTTGTTCTATATCGATCTTTAACATTGTCTATGACCTCTGTTGGCTAAAGCGATTGCGTAATACGATTGCCGTGGCATTCAGCGACAACAACATGAGCAGCAGCACAATGATGGCCGCCGCTGCTAAATTGCGGAATTCGGCCTGCGGGCGTGATGTCCACTGATAGATCTGAATGGGAAGTGTCGTAAACTTTGAAAATATGCTATCGGGGTCCACCACAATAAAGGTCGAAGCTCCAATTACCACCAGCGGCGCAGTTTCGCCAATCGCACGCGAAATCGCCAAGATGGTTCCCGTCAAAATTCCCGGCAGTGCGCCAGGCAAAATATGGCTCCAGGTGGTCTGCCACTTGGTGGCTCCCAACCCATAGCTTGCCTGGCGCAACGAAGCAGGCACCGCCCGGATCGCTTCGCGCGCATTAATGATCAACAGCGGCAGAATCAGCAACCCCAAGGTCAAACCAGCCGAAAGAATCGTGCGCCCGTTGGCAGTTGTCGGATCGCCGACGCCAAAGA
>CAMPHP010000112.1 GCA_946885925.1 uncultured Litorilinea sp. | reverse complement strand
TGACATAGGGGCCATAGCGCCCAGACAGATTCTGTATCGGACCGCCTTCCGGGTGTTCGCCCAGTTCGCGCAGCACCGCCGCGCTGCTACGACTTCCAGCACCGCGACGGGCGGGCGCAGCAGAGAGCAGTTCAATCGCTCGATCCAACTCGATCTCCAACACATCATCCGGAGCTTTCAGGCTCACAAAGCGCCCATCATGGACAACGTAGGGGCCAAAGCGTCCTACACCTGCCTGCACAGGCTTGCCGCTCTCAGGATGCTCGCCCAGCGTGCGTGGCAAACTTAGAAGCCGCAGCGCAACATCCAGCGTCAACTCATTGGGATCCATTCCCTTCAGCAAGCTGGCACGTTTGGGCTTGCGCTTGCTGCTCTCAGCTTCGCCCAACTGCACATAAGGGCCATAGGGACCGACCTTGAGCAGTACAGGCAGTTCACTAACAGGGTCATTGCCTAACGTGCGAGGGCCATCGCTCTTTTGCGTCAAGAGCTGAAGCACCAGATCCGCGGTCAAGTCGGCTGGGGGCAGATCCGGCGGAATCCCCGCGGTCAGCCGTTCGCCATTTTCCTCGCGTGCCACATAAGGACCAAATTGCCCGATCCGCACCTCGGCATCCAGTTCGTCCAATTCCACCGCGCCAACCACGCGTGGGTCGATGGCGCTCTCTTTGGTGCGAACTTGGTTCTCTAACCCTTCTTCACCTCGATAAAACTCACGCAGATAGCTCAACCAGTCCAAATCGCCAGCCGCAATATCATCTAGCTCCTGCTCCATGTGGGCAGTGAACTTGAGATCAACCAGATCGTGGAAATGATCTTCCATCAGTTTGGTCA
Organism: uncultured Litorilinea sp.; assembly: GCA_946885925.1. Next base: position 7,190 of record CAMPHP010000112.1, on the reverse strand, counting down.
CAGCAAAGGCCGTAAACGTGGGAACCAATTCCTTGCGCTGCTTAAAGACATAACCGCGCTCCTGGATCGTGTCAATAATCGAGGCATACGTGCTGGGTCGACCGATCCCCTCCGCCTCCAACGCCTTCACCAACGTTGCCTCGGTATAGCGGGCCGGTGGCTTGGTTTCATGACCCACAGCCTCCAAGTCGCGGCAATCTACTTCCTCGCCCACCACGAGCGGCGGCAGCGGGGCTTCCTGGCTTTCTAATGCAGCCTCAGGATCGTCAGAACCTTCCACATAGGCCCGGAAATAACCAGCAAAAAGCACTGTGCGCCCGGTGGCACGGAAGACCGCATCATCTACCTGAATCGTCGCGGTTGTGAAGCGCAACCGCGCATTCGCCATCTGCGTCGCCACAGTGCGCTTCCAGATCAAGTCATAGAGCCGCGCATCAACACCACTCAGCGGCAATTGATCCACAGGCAACATCTGGTCACCGGCTGGGCGAATTGCCTCGTGCGCTTCCTGGGCATTCTTTGCTTGGTTGCGATAATGGCGTGGCTTGTCGGTTAAATACTCTGCACCATATAACTCGCCAATCCGCTTCCGCGCGGCGCTAATTGCCTGCTCGCTAAGATTCACCGAATCTGTACGCATGTAGGTAATATAGCCATTTTCGTAGAGCGATTGGGCAACACGCATCGTCTCTTTAGCGCCCAGCCCCAACTTGCGATTCGCTTCTTGTTGCAGCGTACTGGTGGTGAATGGAGGCGAAGGAGAACGTTGTTGATCCTTTTCCTCTAGCTCTGTCACCTGCCATTGTCCAGCCAGCAGCCGGTCACGCAGGGCTTCAGCTTGCGCCTGATCCAGCAGCAGAACTTCCTTGCTGCCCCGTTTGCCTGTGGCAAGTTGACCTGTAGCCTCGTCAAAGTCGCGCCCGCTGGCAACACGCACGCCACCGACAGTGACCAACTGGGCAGTAAAACGATGCGCCGCTTGATCCGGCTGCTTGTTCAAATGCGCGGTCAAATCCCAATAGGTTCCCGAACGGAAAGCGCGGCGCTCGCGCTCACGCTGCACCAAAAGCCGCACAGCCACGCTCTGCACGCGCCCCGCAGAGAGCCGCGGGGCAATCTTCTTCCACAGCAGCGGGGAGACTGTATAACCCACAAGCCGGTCGAGGATGCGTCGGGTCTCTTGAGCGCGCACCAAGTTCTGGTCGATGCTGCGTGTATCTTGCAGTGCGTGCAGGATCGCCTCACGCGTGATCTCGTGGAAGACCATGCGCTGCACGGGTATTTTGGGCTTCAACACTTCGCTTAAATGCCAGCCGATACTTTCCCCCTCGCGGTCTTCATCAGTAGCAAGGATTAAAGTGTCTGCCTTTTTGAGCAAGTCACGTAAATGGGTGACAACCTTCTTCTTGCTGTTGGGAACGACATAGAGCGGGTCAAAATCCTCTTCTACATTCACACCCAGACGTGACCACGATTCCCCTTTATATTTTTCAGGAATCTCTCCCGCCGAAGCTGGCAGATCGCGTATATGTCCCATACTGGCTTCTACATGATAACCAGAGGGCAGAAAATTGCGGATCGTCTTGGCTTTGGTCGGGGATTCCACAATTACTAATTTGGTCATAAAAATTCACAATCCAATCTGCAATGAGCCACTTGGCGCGGTATAGCGCACAATAGGCTCTACGAAACTCCCTGTCCAGATGGCGACAGGCTATTATAGGCATAATCCCTTTGATTCACAATAAAAATATTTACAACAAAAACAGTTTCGCACAAATCACCTTTGATAACCGCTCTTGAATAAACTCACCCTGTTAATAAATTCATAACGTTCAGTAGACTAGTTGGGATACGTTCATCTGTCAAGGATAATATGCTTGAGGAAAGAAGCATTTCCTTGCCCATGCCTACACCTAGTGCTATGATAATAGACCTATGCAGAATAACACTCGATCCCTTTTGAATGAAGCACGCCAACGTGCTCTCGACATCGTTCATCAATGTATCACACCGAATGGCTTTCGCGCCTCGGCACTCGAAGCGGGCTATCCCCAAGTCTGGGCACGCGATAGTGTAGTCACCTTCTTGGGAGGCGCAGCGACCAACGACGAAAGCTTGATCGCCGCGGGGCGTGCCTCCCTAGAGACGATGAGCCGCCACCAGTCGCCACGGGGATTGATCCAGCTCAACGTGAATCCCGACACAGGCTATGTTAGCACCGAAAATGCGGGTGCAGTTGATGGCAATCTTTGGTACATCTTGGGCCACTATCTACACTATCAGATCACGGGCGACCGCATTTTTCTCTTGGCTCACTGGCCTGTGATTGATAAAGCGATCCTGTGGCTTCAATACCAGGATATGAACGAGTGTGGGCTGCTTGAAATTCCCGAAGCAGGTAACTGGATGGACTTGATGGCCGTGCGCTACAACGTCCTCTATGACAATGTCCTCTACTACGCTGCTATGCTAGCACATGAGGAGATGGCAAAAGAGATCGGTGCAGAGCCAACTATCTGCCAACCTGTGGTGGATGCGGCAGGTGTGCATGAGCGGATTAACCTGCTGATGTGGATCGACCGCTGCTGGGTTGCCACGCATTTCGCCGAGCATCTAGAAAAGCTCAAAGGGATTCGCCTGGAATGGTTTATGCTCTATCACAACATGGGCACCATCTCCAGCCGCCCCTTCTATCTGCCTTGGGTGGCTTTCCGCGAATATGGCGACTGGTGCGACAGCTTGGCTAATCTACTGGCAATTCTGACGGGCGTAGCCGACGGGCACCGTACCGAACATATTTTACGTTTTATGCGTCAAGTGGGCATGGCTGAACCTTATCCAACCAAAGCCATCTATCCACCGATCTATCCGGGCGAAAACCACTGGCGCGAATATTACCGCAGCCGCAATCTCAACCTGCCCCATCATTACCACAATGGCGGCATCTGGCCCATGATCGGCGGGCTGCATGTGGCGGCGCTGGTGCGCCATGGCTGGTATGCTGACGCCGAAGCCATGTTGGTCAGCTTGGCCGAAGCCAATCGCCAGGGGGTCAACTACGAATGGGAATTCAATGAATGGATGCATGGCGAACGCGGTCACCCAATGGGCTATGCACAACAGGCATGGTCAGCCGCCATGTACCTCTATGCCGATAATGCCGTCCATTCGGGCAAGTTACCGCTCTTTGACCAACTCTTGGCGGCCAAACCGGCCTCTGCGGTTGCTGCTGAAGTGAACGACTTCTTTGTTCATGGAGGTGGTGGGCCGGTCTAGTCCCTGCGGCTCCCCAGCATCCCAAAAACCTAAGTTTCTCCCATGTGTCGCGTATTAGCCCATTACGCAACTCATGTTGCTCGTGTGGCTCAATACGATCCTTGCCGGTGGTGGGTCTTGCCGGTGGTGGGTCTTGTCGATTGTGGGCCAAACGAGACACGTATGTTTTATAGTTGTGCTTGGTGGTTGTAAACAAGTAGTTGTAAACAAGCAGTTGCACGCAAGTACCCTGTCAAAGTACCAGTAAGGAGAGGCTACATGTATCAGAAGCGTTTATGGACAGTCGTAACACTCGCTATGCTGTTGGCGGTGTTGGTCAGCGGTTGTACAGTACCGCCACCACCTCCCGCAGCGCCAGCCGCCAGTGATAGCGAAGCCACCGCGCCCGCAGAAGGCACTGACGAAGCAAGCACCACAGAAACTGACGCTGAAGAAGGTGGCACCACCACACTAACCTGGGCCATGTGGGGCAGTCCGGCAGAAATTGTCACCCACCAAGCCGCGGCTGACGCCTTTATGGATGAACACCCAGAGATCCAGATTGAGATTACCAGCGAGCCTTGGGCCGACTATTTCACCAAGATGCAGACCCTATGGGCCAGTGGTGATGCCAGTCAGATTCCCGACGTGCTCTTTCTAACCCCTGTGCTGCCCTACGCTGCCCAGGGTGTGCTGGAAAATCTCGATCCCTATATCGAGCAATCAGGATATGACCTGGAGGATTATTGGCCCTCTCTGCTAGAGCCTGCCTCTTACGAGGGCAGTGTCTATGGCTTCCCCCGTGACATGAGCGCCGAAGTTCTCTACTATAACAAGGACATCTTTGACGAGGTCGGCATCGACTATCCCACCGATGAATGGACATGGGATGACCTCCGAGCAGCCGCCGAAGCCTTGACCGTGCGCGAAGGTGAGCAGATCACCCGCTATGGCTTGGCGATGGAAGGTGGCAAGTTCCAATTATGGGTTGGTCAAAATGGTGGCACGCTCTTTGATGATCTCCGCAACCCCACCACCTGCACATTGGATCAGCCAGAAGCCGTCGAGGCCATCGAATTCTTTGCCGGAATGATGAACGATGGCATCGCCATGCGCGACGCCAACCTGAGCCAAGCCGGTGGCGATTCTGCCGTCTTTGCCAGCGGCCAAGCAGCGATGATCATCCAGAACGCCAGCCGTGTCTCTCAATTCAACCAGGCTGAACTGAACTATGACGTTGCAGCCGTACCCATTCCCGAAGGCGGTCAACGTTCCGCCAGCGCCGTGGGTGCTGCCTGGACGATGAGCGCGGCCAGTGACAACAAGGATGCGGCATGGACGTTCCTGGCGTGGCTGCAAAGCACGGATGGCGGGCAGCGTATCTACACCCAATCTGGTGAAATCCTGCCGGCCCTGATCTCTACTGCCGAATCGGACATCTTCCTGGGTTCGGATCAGCCTCCGGCCAACCGCCAAGCCTTCATCACCGAGGGTGAAAATGCCAAGCCTGGACGTATCGCTTTAATCGCTGAATGGAACGAAATCAATGGTTCCATCATCAATCCAGCTATGGAGCAAATCTGGGTTGGTGATGCCGAGCCAGCCGAAGCACTGCCCGCCCTTTGCGAGCAGGTCAACACCTTCCTAGCGGATAACGGCTATCCGAAATAGGGGGTAGCGTCTCACAAAAACCTTCGAGGAAGCCACCCAGCGGGTTCCCGGCTTCCTCGAAGGTTTACGACAGACTGATTTCTCTTGCAGCTAAATAAATGTACAAACAACGTCCGATTATTGAGCGATGACTTTCAATTACCGGACTGTTTTTTAAGAAGCTGTCTAAAATTCGTATATCTCGGATAAGAGGTCTGCCCATGACCTACCATCCCTACCATATTGAAATCACGCAAACCGCGCTGAATGATCTGCAGGAGCGTCTTCACCGTACACGCTGGCCGGATGAAGTGCAGCATGCCGCGTGGGATTACGGTGTTCCACTTGATTTCATTCGGTCGCTCGCACTGTATTGGGAAACGTCATTTGACTGGCGGGTTCAAGAACAACGGATCAATACGTTTCACAATTACCGTGTAAAACTCAATGGCATCGGGATCCATTTTGTCTATGAGCGCGGAGATGGGCCGAATCCCATGCCCCTGCTCATTACACATGGATGGCCGAGTTCGTTTTTGGAGATGCTCGACATCATTCCGCTGCTTACGAACCCTGCACAATTTGGCGGTGATTCAGCAGATGCTTTCGATGTCATCGTGCCCTCGATCCCGGGCTATGGGTTTTCTGATCGCCCGCGGCAGCGAGGCTTTAGCTATCCTGATATAGCCAAGTTGTGGATCAAGTTAATGGAGACGCTGGGCTATCCGCGGTTTGGTGCACACGCCCATGACTATGGTGCAGCGATCATGACACGAGTCAATGTGCATCATGCAGCGCGCCTGATTGGCTATCACACCACGGAACCGTCGATCCCGAACCCCAACGTCACCCTCGACTCACCAGATCTGTCGGATGCGGAACGGACGTACCTGGAGATGCGTCTCCGTTGGCAAGCGCACGATAATGGCTATGCGCGCATTCAAGCAACACGACCGCAGACGCTTGCCTACGGGCTAACAGACTCACCCGTTGGGTTAGCGGCATGGCTACTGGATAAATGGTTTGTCTGGACGGCACCGCCTAGCGGCAACTTGACAGAGCACTTTTCCATGGACCAGTTGTTAAGCACCATCTCGCTGTATTGGCTCACGGAAACTGTAAACGCAGCCGGACGTTCCTACTATGAAGGCGAGAATGACACACGACAGCTCCCAGCGGACTTTTCCATCCGCGTTCCTACCGGGGTTTCTCTCGTCGCAACCCAACCGATTGAGCGTCCACCGAGGGAGTTTGTCGAGCGCCGATATAAAGACATTCGCTATTGGAGGGAACTAGGACGCGGCGGGCATTTTATTGCTGGGGAAGAACCCTTTCTACTGGCCGAAAGTATTCGCTCATTTTTTCGTTTGCTGCGCTAGTCGAACACACGTACATCTCGCATGACCGTAGAAGGTTTGCTGAGGCAAATCGGTGCCTCCCGGCATGCGCCGCCATGATCAGCGCACCACCCACGTCCCTGTCTCCCCACGTAGCGCACGCCCCAGGTTCTCCGGATTCGTAATTAATGCATACGCATCCGGGTTCTGGCTTTGGTGCAAAAAGCGGATACACGCCTCGATCTTGGGCTTCATGCTCCCTGGCGCAAAGTGTCCTTCATCCATATAGTGCTGCGCCTCGCTGATAGTCATCCGCGCCAGGTTACACTGGTTAGGCTTGCCAAAGTTTAATGCTACCTGCTCTACGCCTGTGCTGATCAAAAAGAGATCAGCGCGGATACGGCTGGCAAGCAAACTGCTTGCCAAATCTTTGTCCACGACCGCAGCAATACCACGCAGTTCGCCCTTGCTGTTGCGCGTGACAGGAATGCCGCCTCCTCCCGTGGCAATCACGATCCATCCAGCGGCTACCGCCTCAGCAATGGCCGCCTCCTCAACAATCTCTACGGGCTGGGGAGAAGCAATCAACCGCCGCCAGCCACGCCCGGAATCCTCCACCACCTGCCAGCCCTCTGCCTCGAAGCGGTGCGCCGCTGCCTCATCCAAAAAGCCACCAATCGGCTTAGTAGGCTTCTGAAAGGCGGGATCATCGCTCTCCACCCGCGTCTGTGTAATCAGCGTCACACACTGGCGGGGTAGCCTGCGCTGAAAAAACTCGTTGTTAAGTGCCTGCTGGAGCATATAGCCAATGGAGCCTTGTGTATCCGCCACAATCAGGTCAACCGGCGTGGTGTGAACTTCGCCCAATGCCAGCTCGTTACGGCGCAGAATAAAGCCCACTTGCGGCCCATTGCCGTGGGTAATGACTGCATCCCACCCACTCTC
>CAMPHP010000111.1 GCA_946885925.1 uncultured Litorilinea sp. | reverse complement strand
CAACTCCACCATCGACTGGTGCAGTTCCGGCTTGATCTCCCGCTCCACCATGATCACCCGGTCATTCTCGATAAACTGAGTGATAAACGAGCGCAGTTCACGCGTCTCTGGGTCGATGATCTGATACTCTTCCTCAATACCGATGGTCAAGGAAGGACGTGCGATCATACTAAATTCTCCGTTTCCGCCACAAGAAAATCGACCACCTTCACCATATCCTGCCGCTGCATCTGGTGAACCTGCAACTGCTGCTCAGCGCTGGAGCCGCGTTCCAACATCGTGTGGACATGGAGCAATTCGTCCTCGATATTGAGCTTAGGGCCATAGATCCATAACGCACTGCTCGCCACTTGTTCTCGGCAATCAACAGCCGCTCGTAGAGGCGGAAGGACATATTACGCAGCCGCAAATCAACCATCCACGCTACAGTTGCCTGGATCAGCGCCGTCACAGCCAACGTGTCTTGGGTGCTGGGCATCATGTCACAGATACGAATAATCAGAGTGGAAAAGCGCGAATGGGGCATGATATCATAACGCACTTGGCGCGCATCGGGGATGCAGCGGGTACGAACCAGCATATCAAGATAGGTGCGATATTCTTGATAGCTGCTGAAATAGCCTGGGATTCCAGTACGGGGCAAAGCGTCCAACAAGACCGAACGATAGCTCTTAAGCCCTGTATTGCGTCCCGTCCAAAAAGGTGAACTGGTGCTGAGACAGAGAATATGGGGCAATAAATAGCGCATGGTGTTCATCACATCCACCGCTAGCTCCCGATCTTCTACGCCGATATGAACGCGCAGCCCAAAACCCAACAGACGCCGGGCGATCATCTGTGCATCATCCAAGATAGCGCGATAGCCTGGCATCACATCGCGCCGCTCCCAAAGGCTAAAGGGATGAGTTCCCGCCCCTATCACCCGATAGCCATTTGCGTGGGCCACTCGCAAAATTGACTCACGCATACGTAATAGCGCTTCACGCGCATCTTTGATGTCCGCACAAACTGGCATGCCGACCTCGATCACTGCGTCACCAAAGGGTTGAGCCAATTCAACATCCGGTGTGCGCTCGCGCACCACCAACTGGTCTTGAGACATGGATTGGGTCACATACCCCACCAGTTCGCGACTCTCTGGGTCAATCAGCTGATATTCTTCCTCAATTCCGATGTTTAAGCTGGGGTAATACATAGAGTTTAGACCCTGGGATCAACCCAAAACGCAGGCAGTACCGAACCACCGCCCGCAGTGACGTTGAGCAGCGTCACTGTGCTAAGCCGCGTTAGACAAGCGCCTACCAGATCACCATGAAAGAGAAAGGGATCGCAATCCACCAGCCGTTGGCCGAATGCGACATTGCCCTGCTCGTCAACACTGGGGAAATCCTCATAAGCGATCCAGGCGCGCGCCTGGATAATCGTTGGCTCATCCAACCCTAGACGCAGCGCAGCCTCCCACGTTGCCTGATCCGTCTCCCACCCAATCAGCACGCCCTTCCCTCCATACTCATCATTGGGCTTGAGAACCAGTTGATCTTTATGCGCGCTGGCATAGGATAAAAGGTCAATGGGTGTGCCATCGGGGTCTAGGGTACTTCGCTCCTGCAGCATGCGTGTCCAGGGAATATGCTGGCGGATGGCTTCTTGCTCACGCGCAGTAAAGAGATGGGCGTTGCGTTCATCGGAAACCAGGGCAAAGCTTGCCTTCTTGTGCAGCAATTTGCAGCTAAAGGGATTGACCATGCAGATTGCCCCGGCGCGCAGCGCATCCACCAAGGGATGCTTCGCCCCATAGCGTTGAATGAGTTCCGTAGTCAGTACTCGCTTGTAGACAAAATCTACCGGACACCCCGCCGCAAACATCTGCCCATTGTGGAAATCCAGTTCATCCGGCGTGCAGATGGTGGCTTTCATGCCATAGCGGGCAAAATCGGCCACAAAAAGACGAAACTCGCTGGTGGTGGGAACACCAGCCCAATCTACGATGGCAACATCTGGTAGCTTGCTAGAGTTGCCGCGCCACTCAGAATAGACACGCAGCAGCGCATCCACGGCATGGCGGCGGCTCAGGATCGGCTCGACATGATAACGCTCGCCAAAACGCTGTAGCAGCGGCGTCTCCATAAACAACTCAGCCAGCACATCGTTATAAGCCATCCCAGCCGGGCTTTCCCCATTGAACTCAATAAAGTGCAGCGTGAAATTCCCATCGGTGTGACGGGTAAAGAAGCTGTCCAGCCGCGCCGTGGGAATGTTGGTAGCATAGCCTGTGGGCAACGCAGCCAAGAGTTCCTCTTCCGGCGTAAGGAACAACTGCGCCCGCAACGCTGCATCATCCAACATAGCGTCACTCAGCTTGCGAAATGCGCTGAGGATGAGCGAGGTGCGTGCACAGAGATAGCTCCAACTTAGCCCACTATGAAACATGGGACGCATCACCGTACAAAGCGGGCGCTCACCAAAAACCAGATCGCGTGCCGCCATCTCTGGCACGATCATCTCCCAGCTTTTCTGGGCTAGCTGTTCTTGGATACAGAGATCATGGTAATAGGCAATCGCATCGTGGAGATTGGTCATGATCCCCTTGGCTGCATTCTGGGCTGCTTCTTGTGATAAGAGGATGGTGGTTGTTGGGGAGATTATAGACGCTGTGTACGGGTTGGGCAAACAGCTTTGAAAAACTCAAACGAGTCGTACAAAGTCGTACAAAGAGGTGCAGAGACGCGGAGGAGAAGAGATGGAGTAAGTCTCTCGCGCTTCTGCGTGAAATGACTGACCACTTAAAAAGCCCGCGGCCTGAGCCACGGGCTTTTCTGATCTCTGTTATGACAAAGAACTTAGGCGTTGACCTTCTTGGCCGCGGCGTAGTTCTTGGCAACCTGATCCCAGTTCACGACATTCCAGAAAGCCTTAACATAGTCTGGGCGACGCCATTGGTAATTCAGGTAGTAGGCATGTTCCCACACATCCACACCCAGAAGGGGCGTATCACCCTGCATATAGGGGCTGTCCTGATTCGCTGTACTATAAACATCCAGGCTGCCATCCGGCTTAGCGACCAACCAACCCCAGCCACTGCCAAAGCGGGTGACCGCAGCAGTACTCAATTTCTCCTTGAAAGCGTCGAAACTGCCAAATGTGCTGCTAATGGCATTGGAGAGTTCACCACTGGGCTGACCACTGCTGTTGGGGGTGAGAATGGTCCAGAACAAATTATGGTTAGCATAGCCACCACCATTGTTTTGCACTGCGGTTCTGATATTGGCAGGCACTGAATTGATGTTGCGCAGAATCTCTTCAATGCTTTTGTTTTCTAGCTCAGTTCCAGCAATGGCATTGTTGAGGTTGGTGGTGTAGGCGGCATGGTGCTTATCGTGGTGGATCTCCATGGTGCGCGCATCAATGTATGGCTCAAGAGCGTCGAATGGATACGGCAGATCAGGCAGTGTGAAAGCCATAGGTTCCTCCTAATATTGTACTGGTTGCTATAGTTGTTTGTTTACTATAGATGTATGTTAAATGCTGCACATGAAACATGTGCATTTCAATACCCTACCAGCCTACGAGAAAGATAGCTATCTTACAGTACTCAAGTATACAAATGCCGAGTGGAGTTGCCAAAACCCTCTGGTCGAGAGATGCGTTTTAGAAACGAGCTGTCTACGACTTTCCCATCTCTACTCAGGCAACACGGTAATCAGTGTGATCTGTGGCGCGGCACCGAAACGCAGCGGAATCCCCTCACCCACACCGCGAGTGATGTAAACCTGAGTCTTGCCGCGACAAAGATAGCCGGAGACTTCCTTGCGATGTAAGTGGAGGGTCTGTGTATGCGCTGCGCCAATAAGGGGTAGCACAACCTGTCCACCATGCGTATGACCCGACAATACCAAGTCTACTTGTTCGATCCCCGGCTCCCCCAAGATATCCGGGTTATGGCTGAGGAGAATGGTGGGCGCATCATAGGGAATCTCCACCAAGGTGCGGCCTAATTCGGGCGTACCCTCCACCACATCATCGACCCCAGCTAAGTAGATATCCAACCCCCTATCGGGATCTGTCAGGCGCACAGAACGATTATGCAGCGTCTGCACCTGGCGTGCGGCCAATGTGGCTTCCAGCGCATTGACATCGTTACGCCCCGTACGCTTGAGATCAAACGGTACATTGGCGAAGTAATGACCAAATTGAAGGAGCATGCGCGCACGGGTCAATGGTGGTACGCGACGAGTAGCAACTTTGGTGTAGGTGGTATTGTCTTTGTCAATCTCGGCAGGGTCAATCTCGGCAGGGTCAAGCTCTACATGCCCAAGCTCTACGTGGCTACCGGCGTGGCCGTTGCTATTGCCATTGTTATTATGGTTGCCATATGTCCAATTGTCAGTGCCATGCTTGAGACCAGCACCGTTCATGGCATAGCGCGCTTGCTGCTCCTCTTGAAACTTGGCCCACGCACGAGGCACCATTTCCGAATGGCTGTAGATGCTGTAATCATGGTTGCCAAAGACAGCATAGGCTCCCAGACGGGGTGCAGGCAGCGCATCAAACAGGATGGAGACATTAGATAGCCCGCTATCTTCCTGCAGAAAATCGCCGGTGTGAATCAGCAGATCATACTCTAGTCCGGCACAGGCACGCCGCACGCAGTCAATTTTGGCATGTTCGCGCCAGTTGGCCCCGCGAAAATGGGTGTCAGAGATATGGAGTATACGCAGTCCCGTAGGAGGTAGCTTGCCACTGCAATTGGGCAAACGGACGGTCAACCGGTCCAATCGCACATTGAGGGGTTCACGCAAATAGGCGTACCCAACCACTCCCACACCGACGCCTGCCACGATGCCCACACCGCGCAATAACTCTGTTCGTATCGCTTTGTTCTGCCAGAGGGTAAGGAGACGACTTGCAAGGTTTAGTAAAGACATAAGTAAGCCAACTTTCGCTTCGAATTTGACGCAGCAATCACCACTACCTGATTTGCGCATCCAACGCACCATCGTACATCTAATTGGTATGAGACCCAAATTGCCTTCAACAGCGGTTGAATACGCGGCAAAACACGTTTCTCCATTGTATGATTCTATCACAAAGAGAGCAACATAAATTGCAAAAACGCCGGAATGATGACCCCTAAAGTTGACAAGGCTAGGGCATCAGATGACAATATACAGAGTATTGACAGATTATTGATGGGTTCGTTGAGATGAACCCGCTGCCCAATTTAGAGGAACCTTGAGCTTGTCTCTTTTAAGGCGCGCTTCAGAGTAAAACACTTTAAAAGGAAAAAGGAGATTGCATGACCACTACCATTCCAGCGCTGGAGGACAGCAAGATCGTCCCGGCCTTCCGTGAAAAAGCGATTAACACCATCCGCATGTTGTCTGCCGATGCGGTGCAGCAGGCAAAGTCGGGCCATCCTGGCTTGCCGATGGGCATGGCCGCCGCGGCATTTACGCTGTGGACACGTTACATGCGCTACAGCCCCACCAATCCAGGCTGGATCGACCGCGATCGCTTTGTGTTAAGTGCGGGACATGGCTCCATGTTGCTCTATTCCCTGCTCCATCTGACCGGCTATGACTTGCCGCTCGAAGAACTACGCAATTTCCGCCAATGGGGGAGCAAGACACCAGGCCATCCAGAATATGGCGATACCCCAGGCGTAGAAACGACGACTGGGCCTCTGGGCCAAGGATTTGCTAATGGCGCGGGCATGGCGCTGGCAGCAATGTGGTTGGCTGCTCGCTACAACCGTCCCAACTTCCCCATCATCTCCCATTATATATACGCTATTGTAAGTGATGGCGATTTGATGGAAGGCATTAGCAGTGAAGCGGCTAGCTTGGCCGGACACCTGCAACTGGGGCGGCTCATCTATCTCTACGATGACAACCGCATTACCATTGATGGTAAGACCGATGTTGCCTATACGGAAGATTGGGCCAAGCGTTTTGAGGCGTATGGCTGGCATGTGCAAAAGGTTGATGGCATGGACCCAGATGCGGTTGCTGTCGCAATTGAAGCCGCTCAAGCCGACCCTCGCCCCAGCATCATCGGCTGTCGCACCATTATCGGCTACGGCAGTCCCAAGAAGGCAGGGACTTCAGGTGCACATGGTGAACCCCTGGGTGATGACGAACTCAATGCAACCAAGGAGGCATTGGGCTGGCCCTTGGAACCCCGTTTCTATGTGCCTGATGATGTGCGCCAGTTCTTTGGTCAGGCAGTGGAGCGCGGCAAAAAATGGGAAGCTGAATACAGCGACCTGCTGGAAAGATACAGCCAGGAATATCCTGAAGAAGCCGCCGAACTGAAGCGCAACATGGCAGGGGAACTGCCCGAAGGCTGGCAGGATGCGCTGCCGGTTTTCCCGGCTGGCAAGCCGATAGCAACGCGCAACGCAGGTGGCAAGGTCATCAACGAACTCGCCAAGGTGATTACCAACTTCTTAGGGGGCAGCGCCGACTTGGCTGGCTCCAACAAGACCACCATTGAAGGTTCGCCCTTTATTCAAGCGGGGGACTATCGCGGCAATAATATTCATTTTGGCGTGCGCGAGCATGGCATGGCGGGTATGCTCAATGGCATGGCGCTGCATGGTGGAGTGATCCCAAATGGCGCGACTTTCCTCACCTTCACCGATTATATGCGTCCCAGCATGCGGCTGGCAGCCCTCATGGGCATACGTGTCATCTATGTCATGACCCACGACTCGATTGGTTTGGGTGAAGATGGGCCGACGCACCAGCCGATTGAGCATTTGCCTTCGCTGCGCGCCATTCCCAATATGACTGTGCTGCGCCCAGCCGACGCCAACGAAACGAGTATGGCCTGGCGTGTCGCATTGGAGAATACCACCGGGCCATCCCTTATGGCCCTGACACGGCAAAATCTGCCCGTCTTTGACCGCGAGGCTGAAGGTATGGGACCAGCCGAGGGTGCGCTGCGTGGGGCCTATGTTTTCTATGAAAAGGCACCCAGGGGAGTGGAAATAGTGCTCATGGCAAGTGGCAGTGAAGTGGAGATTGCCTTTAACGCGGCCAAGACGCTAGCGGATGAAGGTGTGGGCGTGCGTGTGGTGAGCATGTTCTCATGGGAACTTTTCACCCAGCAAGGGCCACAATACATTCACGAGGTGCTGCCAGTCGGTGCAAAGAAGATTGCCATTGAAGCAGCCTCGCCCTTTGGCTGGGAACGCTGGGTCGGCAATGACCCGCATCTGGGCGCGATCATAGCGATCAACCGATTTGGCGCAAGCGCCCCCTACCAGCGTATCTACGAAGAGTTTGGCTTGACCCCAGCCCATGTTGTGGCGAAAGCAAAACAGCTATTAGGAAGATGATCTGTAGAACCGTGCCTCCTTACAAATCCGGTGGCAAGAAATATCCGATCGCAGGAGATATACGTGAGCGATATGATAGCCGTATTGCGTGATGTTGTGCATCGCATACGCCAACATCACGCAATTGAACATGCAACCTTGCATATGCTGACGGAACGCTACCCACAGCGTCACTTTGCCGGGTATAGCGATCCCCTGGGCTTTACTGTCTATGGAGAGGTCGATAGCTATGCGCTGCGTCGAGCGGTGGGGGATGCACTGCTCCGGCTTCAGGCAGGCGAAACGCACTTGGCAATTCATCCCAACTGTGGAACCACACTAGCTTCTACCACCATAGTGGCAACGGTGGCGGCGCTGTTGAGTGGCGTGGGGCAGCGCGGGCTGTGGGCACGCTTCAGTTCGATGCTGATGTGGATGGGCGGTGCGTTAATCTTGAGCAAACCCTTGGGACTACGTTTGCAGCGATATACAACATCGGCCCAAGTGGCAGACCGTTGGGTAGAGGATATTCGTCCGCTACGCACAGGTAAACACGCTGTCCATCGAGTAATCTTTGAATAGCAGCCATTGTACACAATCTTATTTGTCCAGAAGCCAGGGGTTTCTGGACAAATGAATGATGAATTTCTCGTTAAACAATGATCTACCTTTTTCTTGATTGTGATGAATATCTAGCAGCCCAGCGGATTCGCGAACTCAAAGCGGCAGTAGGCGATGCCGAGTTGGCGGATCTGAACATCAGCGA